>CAYMRG010000725.1:0-2579 GCA_964392555.1 uncultured candidatus Brocadiaceae bacterium | reverse complement strand
GCGACCGTGCTCCCGGTTGGGCCGTGCGCCGACCGCGAGCTGCAGCGCGACGAGGTAGCCATGGTTCTGCGAGCCGTCGACCTTGGCGTAGAGGTCGGCGAACTGGCCGCACATGCGCGGGTTGACCTCGATCACGTGCAGGCGATCGCTGCCGGGCTCGGCGATCATCTCGATGTTGAACATGCCGTGACGCAGGCCGAGCGACGGCACGATCCGCCGCGCGATGTCGGCCATCCGTTCGTGCGATGCGCGCGGCAGCGCCGACGGCAGATCGAATCGGACGAAGCTGCCGTGGTCGGCATGCTGCACGGAGTCGACGATGCCGAGCAGTTCGATGCCCTGCGCGGTGACGAAGCCCTCGACCGTGACGAGCTGGCCGCGCAGCAGTTCCTCGGCCAGGAAGTGGTCGCCGGGTGGCAGCGCGGGCGCGAAATGCCGCAGCAGGCGCTGGTGGATCGCGAGGAAGTAGCTGCGGTACTCGCGCACGGCATCGCTGCCGAGGAACGCGCGCAGATCGGCAGCCGAGTCGACGCGCCGCGCGAGCACCGAGAACGAGCCCTTGACCGGCTTGACGAAGCACGGGAAGCCGAACGCCGGCTCGACCAGCGCGTCGGGGTCGAGGTCGGCGAAGCCTGGCGTGGCGTCGGGCGCGGCGGCCTGCTGCACGCGGCGCGATGCGAGCTTGTGCGCGGTGCCGAGCAGCGCCGCCGGCGGCGACCCCGGCAGGCCGAGGCCGTCGGCGATCGCCGCCGCGACCGTCGCGCCCGGATAGTCGCTCGAGCTGAACACGCCGTCGATGCGACCGCGCCAGCGTTCGATCTGGTCGGCGACGTGCGCGACGATGTCGAAGTCGTGGCGGCACGACGCGTCGTCGGGTTCGCCGAACTGCAGCTCGAAACGGTCCTGCCACAGTTCGCGGCAGTGCTCGAGCTGGCGGCGATCCCATGCGGTGGGGAAGGCGATCAGGACGCGATGGCGCACGGGGCGCGGATGCTAACGCGGAGTTCACCGCGAGTTCATGCCGCGGCGGACACTGCTGCGGCGATGAACGACGAGCAGGCGACGCGGTCTGCCTCTACGACAGGTGTCTGGCAGCTGCCGTGACGTAGGATCACGGCATGACCGAAGACGGCTCCTTCGCGGCGATGCGCATCGAGTATGGCGACGTGCCCCTGACCCGCGCCGACCTTCCCGCCGACCCGTTACAGCTGTTCGAGGCATGGCTCGCGGCCGCTGGCGCCGCGAACGTCAGCGAGCCCAACGGCATGGCGCTGGCGACCTGCGACGCCGACGGGCAGCCGCACTGCCGGGTCGTGCTGCTGAAGCAGGTCGATGCCCGCGGGTTCGCGTTCTTCACGAACAAGCAGAGCGACAAGGCCCGGCAGATCGCGGCCAATCCGCGCGCGGCGGCGACGTTCTGGTGGCCGGCGCCGCGCAACCGGCAGGTGCGGATCACCGGCACGCTGCGGGACGCGGGCGACGGCGAGGCCGACGCCTACTTCGCGGCGCGGCCGCGCCGTGCCCAGCTCTGCAGCAGCGCGTCGCCGCAGAGCCGCGTGGTCGGCAACCGCGCCTGGCTCGAAACGCTGGTCGAGGCGCTCGAGCGCGAGGTGGGGGACGGGCCGGTGCCGCGGCCGCCGCATTGGGGTGGCTACGTCCTGGAGCCGGCGATGTTCGAGTTCTGGCAGGGTCGCGACGGCCGCCTGCACGACCGCTTCCGCTACCGGCGCGCCGACGCGGCCTGGCAGATCGAGCGTCTCGCACCCTGATGCTTGCGGCCCACCGCGCGCGGCGTAGCGTGCGCTGCATGGTGCGCCATCGGCTCGTCCTTCTCCTCGCCGCGTCCGCCGCGGCCTGCGCCACCCCGGCGCCGCCCAAGCTCTGGAACGGCCTCACCCTGCGGGGCTGGCACACCGACGTGCCCGAGGCCGACAAGAACCCGATGATCGCGCCGTCGTTCATGGTGCGCGACGGCCACCTGCTGAGCCTCGGCAATCCGCAGGGCCACCTGATCAGCGACCAGTCGTACGCGAACTACCGGCTGACCGTCGAATGGCGCTGGCCGGAGAAGGCCGGCAACTGCGGCATCCTCGTGCACTGCTCGAAGCCGCGCCGCCTCTACGGCATGTTCCCGCAGTCGATCGAGTGCCAGCTCGAGAGCGGCAACGCCGGCGACTTCTGGTGCATCGGCGAGAACATCGCCGTGCCCGACATGGAGGCGCGGCGCGGGCCGAAGGAGAAGTGGGGCGGTGACGAAGGGCAGGCGCGCCGCGTCAAGAACCTGACCGACGGCAGCGAGAAGCCGCTCGGCGAGTGGAACCATATGGTGATCGAGTGCCGTGAGCGCACGATCACGGTCTGGGTCAACGGCGACCTCGTCAACCAGGGCAGCGAGTGCACCGCCGACCACGGTCAGATCGCGATCCAGGCCGAAGGCACGCCATGCGAGTTCCGCCGGCTCGATCTCGAGCTGCTGCAGATGCCCGAGAAGGCCGAGAAGGCCGCAAAGCAGTGATGGGCCCGCTCAGCGCGTCCTGCGGCCCGCAACCAAGGGTTGCGCGGCGCTGCGCGCCGCCAGA
>CAYMRG010000724.1:0-2595 GCA_964392555.1 uncultured candidatus Brocadiaceae bacterium | reverse complement strand
AGTGGTCCCGCTTGCCCGATCCCGAGGTGGTCCCGGTTGCCCGGCCCTTGACACCGGGTCGTCGAGCGCGATCGCGAGGAAGTCGGTGGCGCCGGTGGCGGGCACCGTGACGAAGCCCTCGTCATCGGTCCGGTAGTGGGGCGCGAGCAGCGTCATCAGGGCGCAGACGCCGCGCAGTTCGCCGCGTTCGCGGCCGAGCATCGCCGCGAGCCGGCGACCCGTCTCGCCCGCGTCGGCCGCCGCGCGGTCCGGGCGCGCCGCGACCAGCGCATTCGCGACCGGCTTGCCGTCCGCATCGACGATCCGGACGCGCCGACCATCCGCCGGCGCCGCCGCCACCGGTGCCGCCCGCAGCTCGCGCACCAGGTCGGCGGCAGTCCGCGGCACCCCCGCACCCTGCTGGGCGAACAGCATCCCGACGAACACCAGGAGCATACCCACCCAACGCAGCGCTCGATCCACCATACGCGCCAGCTTACCCGGGCCAATTCGCGGCCACGTGCTCCCCACCGCCACTTTCTCGGCTCTTGCCTCAGCCTTCCTCTTTCTGTTCCTCTTCCTCTTCCTCTTCTCTTCTTCTTCTTCTTCTTCTTCTTCTTCTTCTTCTTCTTCTGCCTCTTCTCTGTGGTCTCTGTGTTCTCTGTGTTTATTCCTTCTGGGAAATACCAGAAAAAATAAACACAGAGAACACAGAGACCACAGAGAAGAACAAGACAAACCAGAACAGAACAGAAGAGAACAGAACAGAAGAGAACAGAAGAGAAGAGAAGAGAAGAGACAGAACAGAAGAGAGGAGGGCGGCTGGTCAGCGTGGTTGCTGGGGATTGCCGAGTACCGGGTCTTCGTTGCGCAGGATCAATTCGATCGTGTCGCTGGTGCGCGCGGCGCGGATCAGGCCGGACCAGGTGCGCTGGTTGCGCAGGGTGCTGCCGAAGAGCGCGAAGCTCGGGTCCTCGGGCAGGCCACCGAAGGCGAAGGAGCCGTCCTTGCCGACCACGGCCGCACGTTCGCCGGGACGCAGTTCGCCGCGCGGGTCGCGCAGCGTGACGATCGCGCCGGCGGCCGGCGTGCCGTCGTCGAAGCGCGCGTGGCCGGTGAGCTGGTGGCCGGTGGTGGCGACGAGGCGCAGCGGCTGCGTGGGTAACGTAGCGAGTTCCTGTTGCTGGTTGGCGTAGCGCGCGTCGCTGCTGCGCAGCATTCCCGGCGTGGCGACCGGGCCGAACGTCGCGCGGCCGCGGGCGTCGGTGTGGGCGACGATGGTCGCGACCTCGGCGTCGTGTGGCACGTACTCGAGGCAGGCATCGATCGCCGGCAGGCCGTCGTCGGTGACGACGTCGACGACCAGTGGTGCGGTGGCGGCCGGCGTCAGCGGCCGATCGGCGTGCCGGTCGCTCCAGCGCGTCGCCACGGCCGCGCCGTCGGGCAGTGTCGCGAGCAGCCAGGTGTCGCCGTCATCGGGCTGCGGCAACGTGGCCTTGCCGTCGTCGCCGGCCGTGGCTGTCGCCAGCACCTGCCAACTGCCGCCGGGCATGCGCCGCACGCTGTGCACGGTCGCCTGGGTCGGCGCGCCGTCGGCGCCGGCGATCGCGATCGTCGTGCGCGGCAACTCGGCCGCGGCCGGCGGGTAGGGCTGTGGTTCGGCGCCGGGCGGACCGGGTGGATGGGCGAGCGTGACCGAGCCGTCGGCGGTGTGCGCGACCAGCGTCGCCAGCAGCGCGCCGCCGCGCAGTTCGCAGGTGGCCGCGGTGTCGCCGAGCAGCGTGATCTGCGGCCAGTCTTCGGGATGCACCGCGGCGCCCGCGCGGCGCTGCAGGCGCAGGCCGGGCCCGGCGAACGCCACGGTCGCCGTGCCGCCGCTGCGCACGGCGAGGCGCTGCCAGACGAACACGTCGCCGCGCTGCGCCCAGCATTCGTAGGTGCCTTCGGGCAACGGAATCTCGACGCCATGCTGCGGCGGCAGCACGACGCGTTCGCCGGTCTCGCTGCGCAGCGCGGCCCACAGCACGAACGGCTCGTCGCCGTCCCCGTCGCCGTCGCTGGCGCGGACGGTGCCCATCTGCCGCAGTTTGACGACGCGTGCGTCCTTCGGCAGCAGCCGCGGCACGACCGCGCCGAGTCCGTTCGCGGTCGCGACCAGCACCGCACCCGCGTGCTCGGTCGGCAGTCGGATCGTGCCGGTCGGCGAACTGGTCGCCGTGACCGCGGCGGCGAGGTCGGGGGTCGGCGTCGGCAGTGCGGCGAACGTGTGCGCCGGCTGCGGCAGCAGGATCGCCTCGGCGCCTTCGACCGGTTCGCCCGCGGCGTTGCGCAGGAACAGCACCGCGAAGGTGGGGCGCTGTGCCACAGCGCGCGGTGCCAGCGCCAGCAACGCCGCTGCCAGCAGCGGCAGCAGGGCGAACGGTGACGGCGTCGGAGGGGCGGACCGCATGGGGGGTGGGGCAACGGCCGGCTCCTGCCGTCGGTTCATGGCTCACCGCGAGCCATACCCGAGCCGGGCACCGAGCGCACGCCCCGCGGCCTCTCCCGACCGTGCCTCTCCCGACCGTGCCTCTCCCGACCGGGGCCGGCTCAGGCCGGCAGCTCGCTGCGCGCCGA
>CAYMRG010000723.1:0-2602 GCA_964392555.1 uncultured candidatus Brocadiaceae bacterium | reverse complement strand
CCGGGCTCGCCGCGGTCACGCGCGGCGCGCCGTCGCCGAGCGCGCCGTCGACGCTGCGCTGCAGGCGCTGCTGCTGGTCGATGCGCTGATCGGCCGGTTCCAGGTGCTGGCGATGGCAGCCGCCGCAGGCCAGGAAGTGGGCGCAGCGGGCCGCGGTCCGCTGCGGCGACGGTTCGCGGATCGCGAGCAGCTCGGCGCGGCCGAACTTGCGCGCGGCGGAGGTCACGCGCACCCACGCCCGTTCGCCGGGCAGCACGCCCGGCACCAGCACGACGTAGCCGTCGATCCGGGCGATGCCGTCGGGCCCGTCGCCGAGCGCGTCGACCGTGACCTCGAGGCGGTCGCCGCGTTCGACCGGGACCGTGCGCGGTCGCGAAGGGGTCATGGCGGCGGCTGGCGGTCGCGCGACGGCAACGCGCAGGCGCCACCGCTACCGCCGACGAACAGGGCGACGACCATGCCGGCCAGCAGGCCGAGCACGACGGCGTTCGGCCAGCCGGTGAAGTGCTGCACCAGGAAGCCGATGGCGACGAACAGGATCACGACCGCGATCCGTCGGGGCGAGTTCAGGGCTCAAAGCATCGCGGCGAGGATACCGGTCAGGGCAGCGAGCCGTCGACCACCGGGTTGCCGGCGCGGACCACGGCGCGCTGGAGGGCGCGCAGCAGATCCTCCGGATCCGGTGGCTTGCCCAGCAGCTCGATGCCATGGGTGGCGAACTCCGCCAGCGAGTGGCTCGCGGTGGCGAAGCCGGACAGGAAGACGATCGGCAGGTCGGGGCGCTGCAGGCGCAGCCGGCCGACCAGTTCGAGCCCCTGCGGGCCCGGCATCTGCAGGTCGCTGAGCACGACGTCGATCGCGGCGCCGAATTCGGCGAGCTGCCGCAGTGCGTGCTCGCCGTCGACGGCCTCGGCGATGACGCGGCAGCCCTGCAGGTCGAGCAGGCGGTGCAGGACGCGCCGGACGGTCGGTTCGTCTTCGACCAGCAGCACGCGCAGCGCCGCGGGCCCGGGCGCCGCGGTCGGCGTCGGCCGCGGCACGAGCACCGGTGGCTTGGCGCGCGGGAAGACGAACAGGAAACGCGTGCCCGCGTCGGGTGCCGAGTCGATCGTCGCCGTGCCGCCGAGCTGCTTGGTCACGCCGTAGACGGTGGCGAGGCCGAGGCCGACCCCGCGGTGGCCGCGCTTGGTCGTGAAGAACGGCTCGAACGCGCGTTGCCGCACCGCCTCGGTCATGCCGACGCCGTCGTCGCTGATCCGCAGCTCGATGCGGTCGGGCTGCGGCGCGTGCTCGCCCGACCGGGCGAGCTGCGCCGCGATCCGCACGGTGCCGCCGTGCGGCAACGCGTCGCGGGCGTTGACGCACAGGTTCATCACGATCTGCTCGATCTGGTTCGGCGCCGCCTGCACGTACAGCGGCTCCGTCGGCAGATCGAGCTGCAGCGTCACCTGGCTGCCGAGCAGGTCGCGCAGCACGTTCTGCTGTTCGCGGAGCTGGGCGCCGAGGTCGAGCACGGTGGTGGTCACCGCCTGCTGGCTGGCGACGGCCAGCAGGTGCTGCGTCATGCCGCGGCCCTGTTCGCTGGCTTCGCGGATGCGCGCCAGGGAGTCGGCGGCCTCGGGGTGGTCGCGGAGCTGCATCTGCAGCATCGCCGTGTGCCCGACCACGACGGTCAGCAGGTTGTTGAAGTCGTGGGCGATGCCGCCGGCGAGGTGGCCGAGGCTCTCGATCCGCTGCGCCTGCTGCAGCTCGCGTTCCAGGCGCACGCGCTGCTCGTGGTCGGCCTCGATCTGCCGCAGCGCCTGCTGCAGCTCGGCGGTGCGATCGGCGACGCGTTGCTCGAGATGGTCCTGCGCCTCGCGCAGTTCGGCGGTGCGCTCGTCGACCAGTCGCTGCAGCGCCAGCGCCCGCCGAAGCTGCTGGACGCTGCCGAGGCGGAACGCGAGGAAGGCGCCGAGCGCGAGCAGTCCCAGAGCGGCGAGCTGGAACGGCGCCCGTTCCCAGACGTGCGGCAGCACGCGGACCGCGAGCTGGGTCTGCGACGACGCGGCGCCGGCGACCGAGAACGCTTCGACCTCGAGCAAGAACTCGCCGGGGCCGGGCAGGGTCAGCGTCAGCGCTTGCTGCGGTGACGGTTCGCTCCAGGTGCCGCCGGGCAGCAGGCGCCAGCGGTAGTGGAGTGGCGAGGGGCTGTCGAACCAGGGCGCCGTCAGGCGGGCGACCAGCGTGCGGTCGGCCAGGCACTGCAGCGTCGTCGGCTCGTCGCCGACGCGCCGCTGGTCGCCGGTCAACTGCAGGTCGATGGCGACGGGCGGGGTGGGTGGTGGCGCCGACAGCTCCGCCCGCGAGGTGACCAGGACGCCGCCCAGCGTGCACAGCGCGAAGCGGTCACCTTCGGCCGCGGCCGCCGGCTGGCAGCCGCCATTGGCCTCGCCGATCACGCCGTGCGGTGTGGCCAGCGGCCGGCATGGCAAACGCGCGAGGCGCCCGTCGGCCAGGTCATCGAGCGCCTGCGGGTCGATGGCGAACGCGCCGCGGTTGCCGCCGACGATCCAGGACTCACCCAACGCGGCGCCGGTGCAGACGAAGTTGTCGCGCAGGC
>CAYMRG010000722.1:0-2603 GCA_964392555.1 uncultured candidatus Brocadiaceae bacterium | reverse complement strand
ATAGAAGGAGGCTTCGGCTTCGGAGCGACGAGGAAAACTGGCTCAAGACGCATGGTTCTACCCCAGGTGCACCGGCGCGCTCGCGACGAGTGCACGGCTGCCGATGCGGTAAAGTTGCCACTGTGAAGAGAAGGTCGTCAAGGTGCTGCTGCCCGATTTTCTTCAGGGAGGCGTGGACACGACCTCGATGAGGATCGACTGAGCACGGGCTCCGTGTCCGATTCTTATGGTCAGGAAGGAGCCTGCCGGGACTGCAGGCACCGCGAGCGACAAGTGCTTGTTGGGCGGAGTGGCAAAGGTCTGGACCTGGCCACTCGCGTCAACCAACTCGATGGTCGCATCACTGGTCGCGACATCGACTTCGATGGTTCCACCTAGGGTAGCGGTGGTTTGGGAGACGCGAATGCCACCCGATTCCTGACGGACCGTCATCGGATCCCCCTGAGCTGGGTCGCCAAGGGAACGAGGTGCGCGGCCATGTCGGGATCGCCCTTCTCGATCACCTCCGCCAGCCAAAGGCGGAAGCTGCGTCGGTCTGGGACTTGCGCTCCCCCAAGGACCTCACGGCCTAGACGTTCGACACCCCGCCAAAGAGTCGCGTCCCGTCGATAGTCGGCTGCAACACACGCCAGGAACGCCAACCGCTTCTCCATCAGATCCTCGATCGGCGCCTCCACCGCCAGCCACCGCAGTTCCGCCAGTTCCTCACTGACCGGCTCGGCGACCGCTGGCGCCGACACGCCAGGGTGCCCGAGTCCCCAGGCGAAGCCGCCGCCTCCACCGATCGCGGCGCCAGCGACGAAGGTCGCGCTGGCCAACAGGAACGCTCGGCGTCCGGACATGACCGGCACGCTGGCGGGAACAGACGCTGCTGTCTCGGCATGCATGGCAACCCCTTGGTGCGTGTCTGTCACGGCCGAATGCCGCAACGGCACGTCACCAATCGTGCCTATTGGTCAATATTCTGTCAAGTTCGTCAACAAGAAACGGCCTTGCCGGTGAAGGACCGCATAATCTGCAGGCTCCGCTGCTCCGAACCGCGGCCTCGATCGGCCCGGCCCTTTCGCTGCAACCGCCGCCCTTCGACCTGTCCCAGCAGCCAACCGCTTGCGAGACTCCACCCCATGACCGTCGTCACCGCCCACCCCGACCGCCGGCGCCAGCTCGCCAACCCCGACGTCTGGATCTTCTGGCGCAACCAGCCGAGCGGGCGCGGTCGGCAGGGGTTCGCCTGCCAGCCCGTGGCCTGCACGATCCCGGGCTGTCCGTGCACGACGACGACGGTGGTCGGCGCGCTGGTCGACGACCGCATCACAAGCGTCGAGGCAACCGACGAAGGGCTGCAGTTCGACTACGAGCCCGCCGAGGAGGCGTCCCTGCGCGGCGAGCCGGAGCCGGAGGCGATCGTGCTGCTGGTCGACGACGCGGCGCGGACGATCGCGGCCGAGGATGGCGACGACGCGGCCGCGGTGGCGGTCGCGACGTGGCTGCGCGGCGAACTCGACGACGAATGGCTGGCGATGCTGCAGCGCAGCGTCGCGAAGCAGCGCGCGGCGTTCGCCGAGGAGCTGTGGCAGGACTGGGAGCCGGGCGATCTGGTCGCGCACGAGGATGCGCGGCCGGACCTGGCGTTCGAGCCGTTTGCGTGGAACGAGCGGCTGTGGCACGTCGCCGACCTGCATTGCATCGACGCGGCGTGCCCGTGCCAGGACGTGCACATCGTGATCCACGAGATCGACGACGAGGGCGAAGGCGCGTTCGCCGGGTCGTTCGCCGTGACGCTGCCGAAGCTGAAGTCGGGCGAGACCGAACTCGCCGAGCCGCCGGTCGTCAACCCGCTGCAATTGCTGGCGATCTGGCGGACGTTCTGCGAACGGCGCGGCGACGTCGCGGGGCTGCTCGGCGAGCGGCGGGCGCAGATGAAGCTGCTGGTGCCGCCGCAGTAGCGGCGCGATCCGCGGCTGCGACATGTCGGCGGTGCGCGGGCGGCAGTACCCTGGGGGTCCCTGCACCACGCGGCCACGGCCGCGGCGAAGGAGTCGCCATGCCCGCACCCGAATACCGGATCCGGCCCGTCACGGCCGAGGACGTCACCAAGGCCATCCGCCGCGTCGGCTGGTCCGCCTACCTCTACCTCGGCGAAGAGGACGACGCCGGCTGGCAGAACGCGCTCGCGATCGATGACGATCCAGGCTTTCCGCGGCTGCGCGTCTACCGCGTCGTCGACCGCGACGAGGTCGATTGCTGGTCGCACGGCGTCACGAGCGGCGCGCTGCTGGTCACCGACAAGGGTGACTTCTCGTGGCACATCCCGCGCGAACGGACCGAGAGCCTGGTCGAGGTGATCCTGGCGATCGCCGAGATCCTCGGGGGTGAGGCGTGAGCGCGCGCCGGGCGAAGGGGCTGGCGCTGGGCGCGCTGGCGGCGGCGGCCGGCGGGTGCAGCAGCACGGCGACCGACGCGCTGCCGGCGGGGCCGCGGCACAGCGGCGCGCTCGACGGGGTCGCGTGGTCGCTGACCGAGCGCGCCCACGACGGCACGTTCGCTGTGCCGACCGACGCGGTCGGGCACGAAGTCGACGCCAATGCGCGGCTGGTCGTGTC
>CAYMRG010000721.1:0-2615 GCA_964392555.1 uncultured candidatus Brocadiaceae bacterium | reverse complement strand
AACCCGGCCGTCGAGGACCAGGCCACCGACCGCGCGTTCCGCATCGGCCAGCAGCGCAACGTCCTCGTCCACAAGTTCGTCTGCAACGGCACGCTCGAGGAGCGCATCCAGCAGATGCTCGATCGCAAGCGCGAGGTCGCCGACAACCTGCTCGCCGCCGGCGAGAACTGGATCACCGAGCTGACCAACGAAGAGCTCAAGCGCCTGCTCACGCTCGATCGCCAGGAGGCGTTGGCGTGAAGGAACGCAAGGCGATCTCGCTCGGCGAGCGCTGGCGTCGCGAGGCGACGCGCGGCATCGACGATGCGCGGCTGGCCGCCGCGCTCGATTCGCTGCCGAACATCCGCAAGCCGATGGTGCGCATCCGGTCCGGTTCGATCCGCGCCGAGATGGAAGGCTCGATGGGCTCGATCCATGAGGTCAGCCTGCAGATCCGCACGCTGCCGCAGAAGGACTGGCCGACGCTGGTCCGCGTGCTGCGCCGCAGCAAGTCGATCGTCGAAGCGCTCGAGGACGGCCGCGTGCCGCGCTCGTTCGACCGCCTGGTCGCCCGCATCGTCGGCGAGCCGCTGTTCCCCGACGCCCGCAGCGTGACGTTCGGCTGCTCGTGCGACCTGCCCGAGAAGCCGTGCCGCCACGTGCTCGCGCTGCACGAGCTGTTCGCGCGGCGCCTCGACGAGAAGCCGTGGGAGGTCATGCTGCTGCGCGGCGTCGACCTGCAGGACCTCCTAGCCAAGGTCCACCAGCAGCCGGCCGGCGGCGACCTGCCGCCGCTCGCGTTCGGCGTGCCCGAGGAACCGGTGCTCTACCCCGACGCCGAGGACGCCGATCTCGGCCAGAGCCTGCCGCCGTCGGTCGCCCGCTGGCTGGTCGGCGACGTCTCGCCGCGGCTGGTCGACGCGGCGCTCAAGGCCTTCGACCGACTGTCGGGCGAACGGCCGGCGAAAGCCTGATCGCGACGCCTGCCGCAGGGCGGCGAAAGCGGCGCGCTCGGGGGTCACGGCAGGATGAGCAGCGACGGATTGCTCAGCTCGAGCGCGCCAGCGGCGTCGAGTTCGACGCCCTGGAAGACGGAGCGAACGCCCGGCACCAGGCCGCCGCTCCACGGCATCGTGTGGCTGAGGATCGGCGCGCTCGGCCCGAACACGCCGAACGAGAGCAGGAAGGTCGACCCCGAATCGAGCCACAGCGCGTCCTGGATACCCGGGATCACGACCGGCTGGCCGACCAGACCGATCGCGATCACGCCGATCGTGCCGGGCACGCCTCGCAGCTGGGCGACGACCTGACCGCTGGCGAGCGTCGCCCGCATCGCGGGCATCACCTGCGCGGTGGCGACGATGCCCGGATCGAACGGCGCGCCGCCGCTGAAGGTGACCGACGGCTCGTAGCGGACCGTTCCCGTGCCACCGACGCAGGCCTGCGCCGTGGTGGCCAGGCCGGCCTGCAGCGCGGTCGCGCCGAGGATCCGGACGTCACCGCCATGCATCTCGATCGCATTCGCGGGTGCCGTGAAGAGCCCGCCCGCCGCGACGCAGTCGCGAAGTTGCAGGGTCCCTCCCGTGATCACGATCGCCGAGCCCGAGGTCGAGCCGATGGTCGAGTTCTCGATCGCGACCTGGCTCTGCACCACGTTCACGGACAGCGAGCCGGAGTTCCTCTGCAGGTTGCTGACCAGCACGCCGCTGCTCTGCTGCAGATCGAGGCGCGCGAAGTTCGTCGCGTTGACCTGCAGGTTCTCCATGAGCACGGTGCCCTGGCAGTTGCCAACGGCGACCCTGCCGGTCCAGCCCGGGAAGCCCGCTGCGATCGTCATGCCGCGCAGCACCACGCTCTTCCCCGCCGGGACGTAGCCCACGCTGATGGCGCTGGCGAACACATGGGCACCGAAGACGACCACGCCCGGCTCGGCGAGCACCTTCAGCCCCTTGCCCAGGATCGTCATGCCCGGGTAGTTGCCCGCGCGAACGATCAACACCGCGCCGTCGGGTGCGGCAGTGGCCGCCGCATCCAGCGACGTGAAGTTGGTCCCCGGACCGTTGTTGATGTCGACGATGTAGGTCTGCGCCGGTGCGACGGCGGCAGCGAATCCCACGAGAAGTCCCAAGGCCGTGGCTTGCATGCCATGAGCATGCCGCAGGTCCGTCTCGGGCAAGGAGGGGGGTGGTCAGAAGTTGCCGACCGTCACCGAGAGGCCGTTGGTCGCCGTCAGCTCGAGGAACGTGAGCTGCGCGTCGACCTCGAACGGCAGCATCTGGTGGTAGACGACCAGGCCCGCGAGCGACGGCAGGTCCGGGATCGCGAGCTGGTAGTCGGCGACCCCGGCATTGCTGATCAGCACGTCGATCGCGTCGGGCTGGACCAGCAGCGCGCAGCCGGGCTGGCCCTGCGGCAGGATCGCCGCGAGCGGCACCGACACCGCGGCAAAGCCGGTCACGGCGAAGACGAACGCGAAGTTGGGCAAGCCGGTGCCGCGCGCGGCGAACGACGTTCCGGTCCACGCCGGGTGGACGACGGCGAGGTCGTTGGCGCCGCCCGAACTCGGGCAGCCGGTGCCGAGGACGACCGCACCCGCGGGGCACGCGGTGGCCCAGTGGGCGAGATGCGCCGCCACC
>CAYMRG010000720.1:0-2633 GCA_964392555.1 uncultured candidatus Brocadiaceae bacterium | reverse complement strand
CCGTAGGCCAGCGCGAAGTCGCTGCGACCGAGCATCAGGTGCGTCTTGCCCAGACCGATCTGGCCGGGCACGCCGGGGATCGCCCGCCGGAACGCCTGCCAAGCGCCGACCGGGTCCTCGCGGTCGAGCAGCCGCTCGCCCTCGCGCAACCACGGGCCCGCGACCGGCTCGCTGCCGCCGGGCGCCGGTGCCTGCCCGGGCGCGGCCGATGCGAGGACCAGGCAGGCGGCCAAGGCCGCGGTCGAGGTGAAGGTGCGTAGCGACGGCATCCGCGGGCGGTGGGACCGGCAGCACACGCGCGCCGCCGGGGGCGTTTTCGGCAATCTGCAGCGCCGGCCTGTCGCCCCACCCGCCCTGGCCGCGAAGTCGCGGCGACAAGGCCGCTACGGCGACGGCGTGCCGAGCACTTCGATCTTCTCGACGTCGAGCTGGCTCAGCGACTCGGTCGCCGGGCTGCGGCGCGGGCCGATCAGCCCGACCTCGCGATCGATGAACATCGACAGGTTGTAGCGGTTGGTGCTGCACGTCACGACGTGCAGCCGGCGGCCGCCCTTCTCGAGGTAGAACACGCCCGGCCCGACCAGCCGCCGCTCGTAGCGCAGCCAGCCGATCGCCTGGAACCGGCCGAGTTCGTCCTTCGGCTGGACCGACGCGGTGACCGGGTTGTCGATCTTCGGCTTCTCGTCGCGCACCGCGGTTGCATCGGCGATCCAGCGCTGCGTCTCGATCCGCTTGCCGAGCGTGTCGAGCGCCGGCCGCGCGGCCGATTCGGCGCCGAGCGACGCCAGCAACTTCTGCATCGCCGTCGTGATCGGCTCGAACTTCTGCTCGCCCGCCGGCTTCTGCAGCTCGGCGGCGAACGCGGTCTCGATCTGCCGCACGGCTTCGAGATCGAGCTTGTTCTGCGCCGCCAGCTTGTCGGCCGCGGCGATCGCGTCGAGGCGCGCCTGGATCTCGGCCTGATGGCGCGCGCGCAGTTCGTCGTAGGCGGCCGCCAGCGTCGTGTCGCCCGCGGCACCGATCTGCAGATCGGCCTCGCGCACCCACGCATCGATGCCCGGCACGCGGACGCGGAACCAGTCGTCCTGCTCGCCGATCACCGCGATCTCGGTGGCGTTGGCGAGCTGCGCGACCGGCGCCTCGGTGCCCTTGGCGCGGTAGCGGAACGCGACCTTGGTGCCCTTCGTCCTCACCACGCCGCCTTCGCCGACCTCGGTGAAGCGCTTGCTGATGTAACCGACCGGCCCGAACGGCAGCTGCACGGCGCGGAAGCCGTTCTCGGCGCGGCCGACCGCGACGACGGTGTCCTTCGCCAGCACGTCCTCGAACTGCGGCGGCTGCTCCGCCGTGCCCGGCCAGCAGTGCAACCGCAGGCCGTCGGTGACGACCTTGGCATACTGCGGCGTCGCGGCAACCGGCGTCGTCGGCGGGGTGGTGGCCGGCGCCGGCTCCTGCTTCGCCGGGGGTGATGCCTGGCCTGCCGACGGCGTCGGCTGTACCTCCTGCGCGGCGAGCGGTGCCAACAGCACCGCGGTGACCAGCGAACGGATCGACCAACGCGAGCGCGGCTGCGCCGCCTCGCTCCTGTTGTTCACAACGACCATGATCCTCCTGACGAGCCTTGACCAGACTCTGCGAAACGCCTCGCACGGCCTGGCTCGCGCCACGGACCGCGCCCGTACGCGGCACGATGCTACCGGATGCCGGCCGATGTGCGAGGGGATTCGCGCGCCGATCGATCCGCTGCGCCGTGCAGGCCAGTGCGGACGGCGGCCCGGCCTGCCGATAGGATCCGCAGCATGCGGGCCCGTCCGTACCAGCTCCTGTTGCTCCTCACGCTGCCGGCGTGCACGTGGTTCACGAGCGACGACTCGGTGCTGATCACCTCCGACCCGCTCGGCGCGCACGTCGCCATCGACGGCGTCGACACCGGCTTCAGCACGCCGTGCAAGCTGGCGATCGCCGGCAGCTTCGGCGGCGACCACCAGGTCGAAGTCAGCAAGCAGGGCTACCGGACGGTCGTCCGGACGCTCTACCAGCAGACAGAGGGCTACACGTCGAAGTGGATCGACGGCGCCACCGAGCCGAGCGAGCCGCCGCTGCCGTTCTTCTGGACCGCCGGCGACCTGGTGTTCCCGTTCGGGGTGCGCGGCGCGATCGTGCCGCACGAGCTGCACGTCAAGCTCTACCGCGCCGATGCGCCGTTGCTCGGCTTCGAACTGCCGGCCGCTTCGGCCAGCACGCCGTGAGCCGGACGGCGTTCCTCGACCGCGACGGCACGCTGAACGCCGAGGTCGACTACCTCGGCGACCCGCGCGACCTGCGCGTGCTGCCCGGCGTGCCCGCGGCGCTGCGGCAGCTGCACGACGCCGGCTACCGGATCGTCGTCGTCACCAACCAGAGCGGCATCGCGCGCGGCCGCTTCGGCGAGGCCGACCTGGCGCGCATCCACGCCGCGCTGCACGCTGCGCTCGGCGAGCTGCCGCTGGCGTACCTGCACTGCCCGCACCTGCCCGAAGGCAGCCATGGCTACGGCGGCGACTGCCCGTGCCGCAAGCCGAAGCCCGGCCTGCTGCACCAGGCGCGCGAACTGCTCGGCGTCGACTTCGCCGGCGGCGTGCTGGTCGGCGACA
>CAYMRG010000719.1:0-2638 GCA_964392555.1 uncultured candidatus Brocadiaceae bacterium | reverse complement strand
GTCGCGCGCCTCGGTGCGGATGTTGTTGCCGTAGTCGAACGTGATCGCGCCGCGCTCCTGCAGGTCGAGCATCAGCGCGACGTGCCTGGCGACGGTGCGGCGCGACTCGACGAGATACGCCTTGGGGTCGCGTTCGCGCAGCTCCTTGGCCGCGGCGACGGTCATGCCGTCCGGCACGTAGCCGACGAGCATGTCGTGCGCCGAGGTCTGGTCGGTCAGCAGGTCCGGCACGGAGCCGCTGTCGCGAACGACCGCGAGCAGCTCGGTCGCGTTGCAGCAGACGCCGATCGACCACGGCACGCCGGCGGCCTTCTTCGCCAGCGCTGCCTGCAGCGCGCGCCTGGGGTCGTCGATGCGTTCGTCGAGGTAGCGCGTCTCGAGGCGCTTGTCGATGCGCCAGCCTTCGACATCGGCGGCGAGGCAGACGCCGCCCGCCATCGTCACGGCGAGCGGCTGCGCGCCGCCCATGCCGCCGAGGCCCGCGGTGACGACGAGCCGCCCCGTCAGGTCGCTGCCGAAGTGGCGCTTGCCGGCCGCGACGAACGTCTCGTAGGTGCCCTGGACGATGCCCTGGCTGCCGATGTAGATCCACGACCCGGCGGTCATCTGGCCGTACATGATCAGCCCGAGCTTGTCGAGCCGACGGAACTCGTCCCAGTTGGCCCAGTCGCCGACGAGGTTGGAGTTGGCGAGCAGGACGCGCGGCGCATCGGCGTGCGTCTTGAACACACCGACGCACTTGCCCGACTGCACGAGCATCGTCTCGTCTGGCGCGAGCCGGCGCAGCGTCGCGAGGATGCCCTGCAGCGCTTCGGGGTTGCGCGCCGCCTTGCCGAGACCGCCGTAGACGATCAGCCGCTCGGGATCCTCGGCGACCTCGCGGTCCAGGTTGTTCTGGACCATGCGGTAGGCGGCCTCGATCTGCCAATTGGCACAGGTCAGCGTGTTGCCCCGGGGGGCGCGGTAGGCGGTCATTCCAGCAAGATAGACAGCCCCCCGTCCGAGACAATCAGAACGCGCCGATCGTCGGCGACGCCGCGTCGGGCGCCGTCGCGCCGCGCGGCGGGCCGCATGACGGGCCGCAACGCGGCGCGAACGTCAGACCGCCAGCACCCCCGCCGCCTTCTCGGCCGCGACCACCAGCGAGCCGTCGGCGACCAGTTCCTCCGCGACGGCCAGATCGGGCGCCAGGAAGCGATCGCCGGCGAGGCCCGCGACGCGCTTGCGCAGCGCCTTGTAGGCGGCAGCGACACCCTTGCCGGGCCGCAGCGGCTCGCCGAGGTCGAGGCCCTGCGCGGCGCACAGCAGCTCGATGCCGAGCACCTTCGCGGTGTTGGCGACGACGCGGTCGGCGTGGCGCGCCGCGGTGACGCCCATCGACACGTGGTCCTCGCGGTTGGCCGACGTCGGGATCGTGTCGACGCTCGCCGGATGCGCGAGCGACTTGTTCTCGCTGGCCAGCGACGCCGCGACCACCTGCGGGATCATGAAGCCGCTCTCGAGCCCCGGGTTCCGCGCGAGGAACGGCGGCAGCCCCGAGATGTCGGGGTTGACCATCTGCTCGATGCGGCGCTCGCTGATGTTCGCCAGCGTGCTGACGGCGATCGCCAGGAAGTCCATCGCCTGGCTGACCGGCTGGCCGTGGAAGTTGCCGCCGCTGACGACGTCGCCGTTGGCGAACACCAGCGGGTTGTCGGTGACCGAGTTGGCCTCGGTGACCAGCACCTCGAGCGCGTAGCGGATGCCGTCCTTGGCCGCGCCGTGCACCTGCGGCGCGCAGCGCAGCGAGTAGGCGTCCTGGACCTTCGCGCAGTCCTTGTGGCTCGGCATGATCCGGCTGTCGGCGAGCAGCGCGCGCAGGTTCGCCGCGGTCGCGAGCTGGCCGGTGTGCGGCCGCACCGAGTGGACGCGCTCCTGGAACGGCTTCTCGCTGCCGCGCAGCGCCTCGACGGTCATCGCGCAGGCGACGTCGGCGGCCTTGGCCAGCAGCATCGCGCGGTGCACGGTCAGGCAGCCGATCGCGGTCATGATCTGCGTGCCGTTGATCAGCGCGAGCCCCTCCTTCTCGCGCAGCTCGAGCGGCGCGCGGCCCAGCTTCTTCAGCGCCGCGGCGCCCGACAGCACGCGGTCGCCGTCGTGCACTTCGCCGCAGCCGATCAGCGGCAGCGCCATGTGGCTCAGCGGCGCGAGGTCGCCCGACGCGCCGACCGAACCCTGCTGCGGGATCACCGGCACGTAGCCGGCGTTCCACAGCGCCAGCGCCTGGTCGAGCAGCGCCGGACGCACGCCGGAGTAGCCGAGCGCCAGGTTGTGGATGCGCAGCGCGAACGCGAGCCGGCTCTGGTCCTGCGGCAGCGGCGCACCGACGCCGGTCGCGTGGCTGAGCAGCAGGTTCTTCTGCAGTTGCGCGAGCTGGTCGTCGGGGATGCGCACGCCGGCGAGCTTGCCGAAGCCGGTGTTGATGCCGTACATCGTCGCGCCCTTCGCGACCGCCTTCTCGACCACCGCGCGACTCGCCTTGACGGCGGCTTTGGCCGTCGGGCTCAGCGCGATGCGCGCGCCGGGGCGGCTGAGCTGGACCAGGGACGCGAGCGGGAGCGACGGTTCGCCGAGCTGGATCGTGGGCACGACCGCACGT
>CAYMRG010000718.1:0-2642 GCA_964392555.1 uncultured candidatus Brocadiaceae bacterium | reverse complement strand
GGGTCGGCGCGGCGGGCCTGCGTGCTCGGCGGCGGTGTCGCCGGGCTCGCCGCGGCGTTCGGGCTCGCCGATCGCGGTTTCGCGGTAACGCTGCTGGAATCGCACGGCTGGCTCGGCGGCCGCGCCTTCGCCGCGCCGGACCGCGTGCTCGGGCGCGCCGTCGACAACGGCCCGCACGTCATGCTCGGCTGCTACCGGGCGATGCGCCGGCTGGTCACGCGGCTCGGCACGGCGGATCGCTTCCGCCAGGATCGTCGGCTCGCGATGGCCTACCGCACCGCGCAGGGGCGCGCGTCACGCCTGCAGCTCGCCGCGCTGCCGGTGCCGATCGCGATGCCGTTCGCGCTGCTGCGGCTCGGCATCGGGGTCGGCGCGCGGGGGCGCGCCCTGTGGGGCATGGGTGGCGCGCTGTGGCGGGTGCCGGCGACGTGGACGGTGGCCGACTGGCTGCGGCGACGCCGGCAGCTCGGTGAGCCCGATGCCTGGCTGTGGCGCCCGCTGTGCCGCGCGATCATGAACGTCGAGCCGGAGCTGGCGGCCGCGCGCGGCTTCCTGGCGACGTTGCGCGAGGCGTTCTCGGGGTCGGCGGCCGCGGCGGCGTTCTGGGTGCCGCTGCAACCGTGGTCGGCGATCCTCGGCGAGCCCGCGGCGCCCGCGCTGGCGGCGGCCGGCGTGACGGTTCGCTGCGGCGCGCGCGTCGTCGCGGTCGAGGCCGGCGAAGGTCATGTCGGCGCGCTGCAGCTCGGCGATGGCGAACGGCTCGCGATCGGCCGCGGCGACCTGGTCGTCTCGGCGCTGCCGTGGCGGTCGTTCCGCGCGGTGTTCGGCGGCGCGCTGCCGCTCGGCGACCTCGGCGACCTCGGCGACCTCGCGTCGTCGCCGATCGTCAGCGCCTACTTCGCGACCGCCCCCGGCAGAGCCCCGCTGCCGGACGAAGGTGCGGTCACCGCGCTCGTCGACGGCGATCCGTTCCACTTCGTCGTGCGAACACCCGGCGCGCCCGTGGCCGAGTTCGCGCTGCTCGCGGGCGGCAACCGGGCGTTCGACGGCATGTCCGTCGCGGCAATCGAAGCCGCGGCGCGCGCGCAGCTCGCGCGGCACTACCCCGAGTTCGCGGCGGACACGCTGGCGGCGGTGCGCATCCGCAAGGAGCAGCACGCGACGTTCGTCGCGGGCCCGGGGACCGAGGCCCGCCGCCCCGCACCGGGGCCGTTGTCGGGTGGTCCCGCCAACCTGCTGGTCTGCGGCGACTGGACGGCGACCGGGCTGCCGGCCACGCTCGAAGGGGCGGCGCGTTCCGCCGAAGCGATGCTCGCCCGGCTGCCGGGTCGGTGAGCCGTCCGGCGGGCGGCAGGCTGCCCGGCGCCCAATCTACCCCAGAGCCCTACTACCCCAGAGCCTCGTCGATCATGTCGACGACGCGCTCGAGCAGCTCCCGCAGACGCCGGCGCTCGACATCGAGGTCGCGCACGACCTGGACGAGCTGGTCGATGTTCTTGGCCTCGGCCAGTTGCTTGCTGAAGCGGTCGGCGGCGACCGACTCGACCTGCTTGAGCTGCCGCGGCGCGGCCTCGGCGGCGACCGGGGCGGCGGCCTTCGCCCGCTTGCTGGCGCCGCGCGGCTTCACCGCCACCAGGCCCAGCAGCGCCTTGGCGCGGCCGAACATGATCGGCGCGATCTTGTGGCCGGCGCGCGCCGCACGTTGGTGCAGTTCACCATAGACGATCTCGGGTTCGCGGCGCAGCTGCTCGACGACGAACTCGAACGCGGGCGACGCGCTGCGGCGGATCGTCCCGGCGGGCGGGCTCGCGGAAGCCGGTGGCTTGCTCACGGCGGCCGGCGCCGTCGGCGCTTCGGCGCGTGGTGCAGCGACCGGCGCCGGGCGCGCGCCGCTGAGCGGCGGCAGACCGAGCGCCCGCCGGGCGCGGCCGTAGAGGATGGGCGCCATCGTCAATCCGGCATCGGCAGCCAGTTGGCGGAGCGTCCCGTAATCGAGATTCGGGTCTTCGCGAAGACGTTCGATGGCAAACGCCTCGGCGGACAGCGGTTCCTGAGCGGACATCGTCATGTCGGGTAGTCGCGAACGAGGGGCAAGCAGCAGACCGCGCCGCCGTCCCCCCGCCAAGGACAAATGTAGCTTCCCGGGGCTGCCGCGGATCCGAGTTGCGCACTTCGGCGGCAGCGCGTATCCGACTGCGCCATGGGCCGACCGTCGTCCGAAGTTTCCTGCCACCCCGTGGCGCCGATGGCACCGATCGATCTGGCGGTGCGCGATGTGCCAGGGCGCGGCCGCGGTGTGCATGCGTTGCGCGCGTTCCGGCGCGGCGAAGTGCTCGAGCGGGCGCCGGTGATCGTCGTGCCGCGCACCGACGTCGAGTCGCTGCGCGGCACCCTGCTCGACGACTACTGGTTCTGGTGGGACGAGCTGCATGTCGCCTGCGCGCTCGGCTGGGCCGGTCTCTTCAACCATGCCAGCGCCGCGAACGCCGCGTTCCGCTGCGAGCTCGCGGCGCGCGTCATCACGATCGAGGCGGCGCGCGACATCGCCGCCGGCGAGGAGGTGACGATCAACTACCACGGCGTCGTCGAAGGGCCCGGCCCCGGGAGGGTGGGGACACCGGGTGCGGGGAGACCCCGGCCGG
>CAYMRG010000717.1:0-2653 GCA_964392555.1 uncultured candidatus Brocadiaceae bacterium | reverse complement strand
GTTCGCGCTGCCCGGTCCCGACGAACTGGCGGCCCTGTCGGCGCGCGCGATCGCGTGCACTCCGCTGCGCGCCGACGGCGGCGTGCGCGGCGTGGCGGCCCGTCCGGCCGATTCGCCGATCCCGGCGCGGCCCGGCGACCCGTCGCCGATCCGCCACGTCGTCTACGTCATCAAGGAGAACCGCACCTACGACCAGATCCTCGGCGATCTGCCGCAGGGCAACGGCGACCCGAGCCTGTGCCTGTTCCCGCGCGAGGTCACGCCGAACCACCACGCGCTCGCCGAGCAATTCGTGCTGCTCGACAATTTCTACGTCGAGTCCGAGGTGTCGGCCGACGGCCACGAATGGTCGATGGGCGCCTATGCGACCGATTTCGTCGAGCGCACGTGGCCGGTCAGCTACGGCGGCAAGGGCAAGCAGCGTTCGCCCGAAGGCGCCGAGCTGGTCGTCGGTTATCCCGCCGAAGGCCACTTCGCGCTCGGCGTGCCGAAGAGCGGTTACCTCTGGGACCTGGCCGCCGCCAAAGGTCTCGACTACCGCAGCTATGGCGAATGGGTGACCAATGCCGACGACGACGAGGAGCCGGGCGAAGCGCGCTCGCCGGCACTGGTCGGACATTGCGACCTCCTCTACCGCAGCTTCGACCTCGCCTATCCCGACAACCGCCGCGTCGACCGGTTCCTCGTCGAACTCGCCGAATGCGAACGGCGGGGCGCCTTCCCGGCGCTGACCATCCTGCGGCTGCCGCAGGACCACACCGCCGGCACGCAGCTCGGCGCGTTCACGCCGCGCAGCTGCCTCGCCGACAACGACCTCGCGCTCGGCCGCGCGCTCGAGGCGCTGAGCCACAGCTCGTTCTGGCCGACGATGTGTGTGTTCGTCGTCGAGGACGACGCGCAGAACGGACCCGACCACGTCGACGCGCACCGCTCGATCGGTTTCGTCGCCGGGCCGTGGGTGCGGCGTGCGGCGCACGTGTCGACGATGTACTCGACGTGCAGCATGCTGCGGACGATGGAGCTGATCCTCGGCCTGCCGCCGATGAGCCAGTTCGACGCGGCCGCGCAGCCGATGTACGACTGCTTCTCGGCGACGCCGGACCTCACGCCGTTCGCCGCGCTGCCGAACCGTGTGCCGCTCGACGAACGCAACGGCGCCACCGCGTGGGGCGGCGACCTGTCGGCGCGCTTCGACTTCTCGCGCGAGGACGCGGCCGACGACCTGCTGCTCAACGAGGTCGTCTGGCGCAGCATCAAGGGCGCCGACGTGCCGATGCCCGCGCCCCGCCGCGCGGCGTTCGTGCGCCTGCTGGCCGACGAGGACTGAGGCTCGCCGGCGCGCACGCCAGCCAGGCATCGGTGACGAGGTCCTTCAGCGTGCGGGCCGCGACGACGTCGAGCTGGATCAGCACCGCGGGATGGCCGTCGAAGTGCGCGATCGTGAACACGCCGCGCGGGCCCTTGGCCAGCAGGGTGTCCTTCGCGCGCAGGTCGGCGACGCGGACCGCGAGGATCGGTCCCGCGGGGATCGGTGCGCCGCCGAAGCGCCGCAGGTCGGCCTTGGAGAACGGGCGTTCCCACGCGAAGCCGTGTTTGCCGACGAACCATGTGCGGTTGCCGTAGCGCGCGCCGACGGTGACGTCGGGCAGGGCGGTCGCGATCCATTCGGCATCAGCGAAGGTGGGCATGGCGGCAGCGTAACGCTGTGGCACGCGATCACTGCACGTGCGGCGCCCCGCGCGAGGCGATCGCGACGTGGCCCATGCCGCGGGCGCGCAGCCGATCGCTGCGCCCGGCGAACCAGCGCCGGTCGATCGCGCGGCCGTCGAAGTCGGTGACGTTCGTGAAGCCGGCCGCCGTGAGCAGCGCCTGCACCTCGCCCGCTCTCGGCACGGTATGGATCGGTTCGCCGAGCTTCGCGACGCGCCGCGCCAGGGCGCGCGCCGCCACCCGGTGCACGATGTCCCACCACGCCGGCCGCGCGCCGTAGTCGCAGGTCAGCGCGCCGCTCGCGCCGACGACTCCGGCAGCCCAGGCGAACGTCGCCTCGATCGCCGGCCGCTCGAGGTAGGGCAGTACGCCGAGCCACGAGACCACGGTCGGCGCCGCCGCATCGAAGCCGGCGCGCGCCAACTCGACCGCGAGCCGATCGCGCACGAAGTCGACGGGCACGAACGTCGCGCGCGCCGCGTCGGCGAGGCCGTTCTCGGCCAGCAGCGAGCGCTTCCACGCCTGCGTCCGCGGGTGGTCGACCTCGAAGACGCGCAATCCCGCGTGCGGATTGCGCAGCGCGAACGTGTCGAGGCCGGCGCCGAGCACGACGTACTGCCGCGTGCCTGCAGCATGGCACACCGCGACCTGCTCTTCGGCGATGCGGCTGCGCACCGCCACCCAGGCGCGCAGCGGTCCGCGGACGAGCCGGTAGGGGCCGCGCACCGGGCGGCCTTCGATCCGCTCGCGCAGTTCGCGACCGAGCATCCGGTCGGCGAACGGATCGACGAACACCTGCGGGTGGTCGATCTCCTGGTGCAGCGTGCGCAGGTAGGCGACGGCGGCGGCGGTGCGGCTGGGTTGGCCTTCGAGCATGGGCGGGGTGGCGGGCGGGCGTGCGAACCTGGCAGGGATGGTAGCCGGCACAAGAACGAAACGAGCC
>CAYMRG010000716.1:0-2656 GCA_964392555.1 uncultured candidatus Brocadiaceae bacterium | reverse complement strand
CGCGTCCCAGACGAAACCTGGCGGCGAGGTCACGACGCGCTGCCGCGACGTGAACGGCCGCCACTTCGGCTGAGCCGGTCCGAGGTCGAACGTGCCGTCGTGCACCAGCGTGGCGGCGGCGATCGGACGCTGCGCGGCGCCACCCTGGCGAGCCAGCCAGCGGCGCACCGGTTCGGGCAGCGGCTCGGCCACGGGCGCGCCTTCGGCAGGCGGTCCGGCCGTGCCGAGCCGCGTCACCAGCCGGTGCGTCGCCCGGCGCCAGCGCCACGCGCCTGCCCCGCGGACGAGCCCCACGGCGACGACCAGCGCCACGGCGATCCAGACTGCTACCAGCATTTGCTCCGCTACTCGTAGCGAAGCGCTTCGATGGGATCGAGGCGGGCCGCCTTCCAGGCGGGCCACAGGCCGAAGAACAGGCCGACACTGGCCGAACCGAAGAACGCGAAGGCGCGCACCCACCAGGGCGTGATCGAGGCGAGCTGCGGCAGCCCGACGCCGACCAGGAACAGCAGGCCTTCGGCGACCGCCAGACCGGCGAGCCCGCCGATCGTGCACAGCACCATCGCCTCGACCAGGAACTGGCCGAGGATGTCGCCGTTGCGCGCCCCCAGCGCCTTGCGGATGCCGATCTCGCGCGTCCGCTCGCGCACCGACACCAGCATGATGTTCATCACGCCGACGCCGCCGACCAGGAAGCCGATCGTCGACAGCAGGAACATCACCGCGAGCGTCGCGAACACGATCTCGTCGAACGACGCGATCAGCGTGTCGGCGGTGCCGACCTCGAAGTTGTCCGCCTCATTCCAGCGCACGTGCCGCTGCATGCGCAGCACCTGCGTGATCTCGTCGACGGCCTGCGGCAGCAACCCGGTCTTCGCCCGCGCGGCGAGGAAGTGGTCGTCCTCGCCCGGATAGAAGCGCCGCATCGTGTAGTACGGCGCCAGGAACAGCGTGTCCTCTTCGTTCTGCCCGCCGAACGGCCCCTCCTTGCGCTTCTCGAGGGTGCCGACGACGGTGTACTCGTGGCCGTCGACGAGGATTTCCTTGCCGACCGCGCCGCCGCCCGGAAACAGCGCCTGCGCCGAGGCGTAGCCGAGCACGACCACCGCCATGCGGTGCTCGTTCTCCTTCTCGGTGAAGAACCGGCCGTCCGACAGCACGCGGTTGGCGACGTCGACGTTGTCGGGGAACACGCCGCGCAGGCGCGGCGAGTCGACCTCCTCCTTGCCGTAGCGCGCGCGCTTCAGGAACGTCGGCACCTGGATGCCCGGTGTGATGATCTCGACCGACGGGCAGTGCTCGCGGATCGCCCAGGCATCGTCGAGCGTCAGCGGCCGCCGCTGCCACAGGTCGCTCGAGCGCGGCCCGAGCTGCACGAACGGCAGGCGGTAGATGTAGATGTTGTTGGTGCCGAATTGCTCGACCTGGTCGACGACCGTCTGGCGGAAGCCGTTCAGCACCGACGCGACGGCGACGACCATCAGCACGCCGATGAACACGCCGAGCACGGTCAGGAACGACCGCATGCGGTTGGCGAGCAGCGTCTCGAAGGCGAGGCGGACGTTCTCGAGCAGGGCGGCGAAGCGGCGGCGCATGGTCACTCCGTACGCAGCGCTTCGATCGGGTCGAGGCGCGCGGCGCGCCGCGCCGGACTGATGCCGAAGAACACGCCGATCGCCGTGCAGATCAGGAATGCCGCGACCGGCGCCCACCACGGGAATTCGGCCGGCAGCGGCGTCTTGGCCGCCAGCAGCTTCGCCGCGCCGTAGGCGAGCGCGACGCCGATCGCCCCGCCGAGGCACGACAGCAGCACCGACTCGATCAGGAACTGCTGCACGATGTCGCGTTGCCGCGCGCCGACCGCCTTGCGCACGCCGATCTCGCGCGTCCGCTCGATGACCGATACCAGCATGATGTTCATGATGACGATGCCGCCGACCACGAGCGAGATGCCAACGACGAACAGCGCGACGGCGAAGATCGCCTGCGTCAGGCTGCGCCACAGGCTGTTGATGCCCTCGGCGGTGACCAGGTTGAAGTCGTCGGCGTCGCGCGGCCGCAGGTGGTGCTGCGCGCGCATGATGCCGCGCACCTCGTCCATCGCCTCGGTCATGCGGTCGGCGTCGGCGGCCTGGACGCTGATGTTCACCGAGCGCCGCGAGCCGAACAGCTTGCGATGCAGCGAGTACGGTATCTTGACGAAGTTGTCCTGCGAGAAGCCGAGGAAGCTGCCCTTCTTCTTCGCCACGCCGACGACCGTCAGGTCGACGCCCTTGAGCCGCAGCTCCTTGCCGATCGGGTCGACGCCGGGGAACAGGTGCTCGACGATGTCGTTGCCGACGAACGCCACCGGCGCGCCGCTCCGCTCCTCGTGCTCGGCGAGGATCCGACCGTCGGCGACGTCGTAGGGCTCGATCTCGAGGATCACGGGCGTGATGCCGCCGATGTCGACGTCCTGGATCTCCTCGGCGCCGCGCTTCAGGTCGGCGGTCGCATGCGTCTCCCAGCCGACCGCGCGCACGGTCGCGGCGCTCTCCTGGATCGCCCGCGCATCGTCGGCGTCGAGCTTGCGGTTGCGGCGGATCGCGTCGAGGAACTCCTGGCGGTTGGTGATCAGGCCGAAGCGCTGCACCGTGAACACGCCCTTGCCGAGGTT
>CAYMRG010000715.1:0-2665 GCA_964392555.1 uncultured candidatus Brocadiaceae bacterium | reverse complement strand
ACTACTCCCGCTCGCCAACGGCGAATCCGCTCGCCACGCGAGGAACCGCGGGAGTGTAGATCAGTGGACTTCGATCACGAGCCCGACCCCGTACTGCAGGGCGCCAGTGGCCGGCGGCGACGGCGGCGGTGTGGTCGAGGCGTTGTAGTAGGCGAACACGCGCGAGACGCCGAGCGGACCGCACACGGTCGACTGGTAGCCGAGCGACGTGATCATCCGCAGCGGGTTCGCCGACGGCGCCAGCGCGAGCGCCTGCGCGTAGAACGTCGTGCCGACGTACTGGCGGCCGACCGGCAGGGTCGCCCCGACCGAGCCCGTGCCGGTCGCGTCGGCGACGCCGCCGAGCATGCCGGCCGGGTTGACGTTGACCCAGCAGTCCGGCGCCGGCCACACCAGCGGCGTCAGCGCGGCCGACTGCTGCGTCGGATTGGTCGGATCGAACATCGGGTAGGGCAACGGCCACGCCGAGACGCCGAGCAGACCGTCCTGCGTGGTCAGGTTGAGGAACATCAGGAAGGGCACGTTCGGGTCGGCGTTGGCGACGTGCCAGTTGTAGATGCCGCCGGCGACCATCGACACGTCACCGGTCACTGCCAGCGGCGGCGAACCCGGCACCGTGCACAGCGGGCCGTTGTTGCCGAACGTGCCGTTCGGCGCCGTGCAGCTGCTCATGTTGTCGACGCGGTAGATGCCGGAGGGCTGCGAATGGATGAACAGTTCGACGAGCAGGTTGCTCGGCGGCGCCTCGTTGGGCCGCGCCGGCGTGAGGCCGTAGGCCCACGGCACCTGGAACATCAGGTCGATGTTCGCCGGCCGCGGTCCGGTCGCCGGCGGCGCGATCGCCGGCTGCGCCGGCAGCATCATGACCTGGTGCTGGATCACCCAGATCGCGTCCTCGCCGACGTTGTCCTCGAACGTGCTGCTCATCGTCGCCGAGCTGACGCTGGTCGTCGACATGCGCAGCGAGACGTCGATGAAGCCCTTCTGCGGGGTCGCGAGGCCGTTGTTGAAGTCGGGCCGGATCGAGATGCCGGTGAGGACCCGCGGACCGCTCCACGGCAGCTCGACGTCGTCGTAGAGCACCTGGTAGACGCAGGCCAGGTTGCTGCCGAACGGGATGCTCGTGCCGCCGCCACCCTCGATGCCGTCGAGTGTCGCAGGGACCGTCACGTTCTGGGCCGACAAGCCCGCGCCGCCGAGCGCCGCGAGCACCACGAAACGCCACCACTCCGATCGCATGGCAAGTTCCTCCACACGCCTGATCGGTGGCCGGACCGTTGCGACTTGAAGCGCTCCCGCACCGGGCGCGGGTCGCGCATGTCTCGGCGCGAGACGCGCGGCACAAGGCCTCGCGACTTCGGACCGATGCAGGGGCCGCCACAGTGTCCGGATTCGCAACGCAACCAAGGAGCCGTTCCGTGCAACTGGAGAGTCATGCCACACCTGCGGTCGAGAGTCCGCAGCAACGCTACGCCACCCTGCATCGCGCCCTCGAGCGCGGTCTGGAATCCGATGAGGTCTGGAAGGAGCTGGCCGAGGTCAGCGTGAAACTCGGTCATGGCGACGAAGCGATTCGTTGCCTGCCGCAGATCCGCGACGAGGCGCTGCGCCGCGCCGTCGAGATCCGCTTCATGCGGATCGGTCTGCTGCGCGACACGCGCCGCGACGCCGCAGCCGAGGATTCTACCGGGGCGCCGGCAGCCAGCGATGCCGGGGAAGTGCACGACAGCGGTCGGCTCGGTCTGCAGGACCATCTCGCCGACGCGATCGAGTTCCTCCTCCATCAACACATGCCGTGGCTCGTCCTCGGCACGACGCTGGCGTTCCCGCTGGTGGTCGGCCTCGGCGGCTTCCTGACCGCCGGCGGCTCGCTCTGGCTGCTCGCCGCGATCGCGGCGATCCCCGGGCTGTCGGTGCTCGGACTGGTCGGGGCGATGGCGCGCCGCGTCCTGCTGTCCGCCAGCAACGGTTCGGACGAGGTGCCGCGCATCCCCGAACTCGCCGACCTGGTGGTCGACGCCCGCCGCTTCCTCGCCGACACGGCGCTGGTGTTCGGCGCCCTGGTCGCGCCGTCGCTGATCGCGTTCGCGATGGGCGTGCCGGCGCGCACCGCGCTGCCGGCCTTCCTGGTCGGCGCGTTCTTCACGCCGATGGCCTGGCTGCTGCGCCAGCTGCGCGGCGACTTCCAGGCGCTGGCGCCGGTCGTGCTGGTCCGCGCGACGTCGCGCTGCGGCGTGCTCTACGCGCTGCTCGTGCCGGTGTTCTGGGCCCTGTTCGCGCCGGCGGCGATGGCCGCCTGGCTGGTCGCCGGCCGCCCGGCCTGGGTCCAGATCGCCGCGGTCGGCCCGCTGGCGGTGCTGCCGCTGTTCGTCGTCGCGCGCCTGCTCGGCACCTGGGTCGATCGCATGCGCCTGCAACTCGGCGGGCTCGTGCCGGCGCCGGACGCCGCCGACGAAGCGCCCGTCGTCGCGGCCGCGCCGGTCGCCACCGCCGCGCCCGCCGCGCCGCTGGCGAAGCGCCCCGCCGCGCGCCCCGAACCGGCCCAGCCGGCGACCGAGGCGCCGCGGTTGCCGAAGCGCCCGGCGTCGCTCGAACACTTCGCCGCGCCGCTCGTCGAGCGGCTGCACGTGCCCGAGGTCGCGCCGTCCACGCCGCCGCCGGCTCG
>CAYMRG010000714.1:0-2670 GCA_964392555.1 uncultured candidatus Brocadiaceae bacterium | reverse complement strand
GGCTTCGGGTCGCCTTCCTTGCAGGACGACGAAATCGGCGCGCTCGGGTGGAGTGCGTGGTTTCGCTGGCCTGTGGTGTCGGGGTTGCGGAGGCGTGCTCGGCGGGGCTGGGGGGCGGGCGCCGCGTCAGGCCTGCGACGTGACCCGGTTGCCCACCAGCGGCCCGAGGTTGTTGTAGCCGTGCAGCACCTTGCTCCCCTGCCGAGCCTTGACGATCGCGTCGTGAAGGCCTTCGAGGCCGTCGCGCATCGCGTGCTCGAGGCGGCTGCGGGCCGCGGTGGCCGAGGCGTACAGTTTCGCGTCGACCGACGCCTGCCGACTGAGGTCGCGGATCGTGGCCAGGTGGCTCTCGGCGATGTCGAGCAGCGCCGTCACGCGATCGAAATCGCCGTTGACGAGCGCGTCGCACGCCTGATCCCAGCACACCGTGCACTCCTGCAGGGCGAACTCGACGCCGTCCGGAGTCTCGGTCACGCCGGCGATGGGACTAGCCGGGGATGATGCCATCCCAGCCTTCCTTCAGCGTGCGGACGACCTGCAGGGCGTTCTCCACGCCCTGCGGCGTGCGCGTCAGGTTCGCCTGGCTGAGCTGGTCGAGCGAGTACTCGTAGAGGCGATCGAGGTCGCGGGCGATCTCGCCGCCGGCGGCGTGGTCGAGGCTGGCGCGCAGTTCGCCGAGGATGCCGATCGCGCGGCCGATCGTCTGGCCGACCTCCGGCGAACGCGCGGTCTTGCCGTCGGCGAGGCCGGTGCGGCTGCGCTCGAGGTTCTTGATCGCGCCGTCGTAGAGCATCTTGACGAGCTTCTCGGGCGAGGCCGTCAGGATGGCGTTGCGCTGGTAGGTCGCGGCTGCTTGTGCGTAGGTCATGGGGGTTCTCCGTCGTGATGGTGGGGGTGGTCTAGTTCTTCGCGAAGTAGCTGGTCAGCGAGTTGCCCTGGCTCTGCAGCTGGCCGAGCAGGGTCTCGAGGTTGGCGTACTTGGTCTCGAGCTGCTTGCGGTAGCGCTCGAGCCGTTGCTCGGCGTCCGTGATGCGACTGGTCGTGTCCTTGACCTGGCGGTCGTAGGAATCCGTGCGCGTCTTGATCAGGCCGTCGATCGAATCGGTGTAGAGATCGATCTGGTCGGCGAGCCGGCCGGCGATGCCGTTGGTCGAATCGGTGAGGACGGCGGCGACCGCCTGCTCGTCGTCGGCGAGCGCATCGGTGAACTTGCTCTGGTCGAACGTCAGCTTGCCGTCCTTGTCGGACTTCACGCCGATCTGCGCGAGCAGCTGGTAGGAGAGGTTGCCGGTCGTCGCGACCGTGCCGCCGACGACGCGGCGCAGCGTCGAACGGACCGACCGCAGCGACGAGTCGCCGAACAGCGGGCTGGTCGCCTTGCCGTTCGCGTCGAGCGCGCTCTGCGCGCCGAAGAAGTCGACGACCGCGTTGTAGGCGTCGACGAACTCCTGCAGCTTCTTGCTGGTCTCCTCGCTGTCGGTCGTGACCGTCACGTTGACCAGGGTGCCGACCTGCTTCGCCTTCAGGTCGATCGTGATGCCGGGGATGACGTCGCTCAGCGAGTTGCTGGAACGCGTGATGTCGGCGCTGTCGTTGAGACGGATGTGCGCGTCGGTGGCGTCGCGCTGGTTGCTCGCCAGGTTTGTGATCACCTGCTGGAAGCCGGCGTCGCCGTCGTCGAACGAGATCGTGAAGTCGTGCTCGGTGCCGGCCTCGGTGGCGCGCACGACGAGCTGGTAGCGATCGGCGCCGCCGTTGGTCGTGTTGCCGGTGTCGATGACGTCGGCATGGACGCCCGTGCCCTGCTCGTTGATGGCGTCGGCGATGCCCTGCAGCGAGGTGTCGGCGATGCCGATCGGCAGCACCTGGTTGTCGATCTCGAGCAGGATCGACGACGACGTGCCGGTGCCGAGCTGCGCCGTGGCGCTCGCGGCCGAGACGGTGTTGATCTGCGCCTTGGCGAGATCGAGGACCTCGATCGTGTAGCTGCCGGGCGTCGGCGAGCCGCTGACGCTGGCCGTCAGGATGTCCTCGTTGTCGCTGGCGACCTTCTTCTGCAGGAAGTTCGACGTCGTGTTCAGCGCCTTCGCCTTGGTCTGCAGCTTCTCGAGCAGACCGCGGAGGTCGCCGAACAGCGACTTCTGCTTGCCGAGCAGCGTCTTCTTGTCCTCGAGCGCGATGATCGGGCGCTGCTCGACGGCGACCAGGGCTGTGATGATCGCCTTGGTGTCGAGGCCTGACGCGAGACCGCCGAACGAGATTCCTGCGCTGGACATGAGTGCCTCCTGGGCTCCGTGATCGGCCTATCGGCCCCACGTCCCGGACTCCTGAAGCAGCGCGCCTCTCGACGGTCGACCGACTCCTTCCGCGGCCACGTCCGCCCGACCCCGGGGCACCAGGGCCGCGGCGGGCATGCCCGCGGAAGGAACCGGTCCGGTGCGGGTTTTCCCGCACCGTGACCAGGAGAACGCCGACCGTCGGCTCAGCCGAGCAGGCGCAGGGCCGACTGCGGCAGCGCGTTCGATTGCGCGAGCACCGAGATGCTGGCCTGCTGCAGGATGCTGTTCTTGGTCAGCTGCGCGGTCTCGTAGGCGACGTCGACGTCGCGGATGCGTGACTCGGCGGCGCTCAGGTTCTCGACCTGGATCGCGAGGTTGTTGATCGTGCTGC
>CAYMRG010000713.1:0-2672 GCA_964392555.1 uncultured candidatus Brocadiaceae bacterium | reverse complement strand
ACCGGCGCGGCGCTGCGCGCGATCGGCATCGGCAAGCCGCAGAAGCGCGGCAAGGCGGCGGCGAACGGCAAGGACGCGGCGAACGCGCGGCGCGCGGCGCTGCGGCGCGATCCGCCGACGTCCGTGCGCGTCCGCGGCGCGCGCACGCACAACCTCAAGGCGGTCGACTGCGACGTGCCGCTCGGCAGCTTCACGGTCATCACCGGACCGTCCGGCTCGGGCAAGTCGAGCCTCGCGTTCGACACGATCTTCCAGGAAGGCCAGCGCCGCTTCCTCGAGAGCATGTCGACCTACGCGCGGCGCTTCCTCGGCCGCATGGACAAGGCCCCGGTCGACACGCTCGACGGCCTCGGCCCGGCGATCGCGATCGACCAGAAGCGCACCGTGCGCAGCCCGCGCTCGACGGTCGCGACGACCACCGAGATCCACGACTACCTGCGCCTGCTCTACGCGCGCATCGGCCGGCCGCACTGCCCCGTGCACGGCCACGAGCTGATCGCGTGGTCGCCGAGCAAGGCCGCGGCGACGCTGGCCGAGGAATGGAGCGAGCAGCGCGCCTACGTGCTCGCGCCGATCGCCATCCCGAGCGACCTGCGCGCCGACGCCGCGCGCGCGCAGGGCTGGCTCGCCGAGCTGCGCGGCGAATGGCAGAAGGCCGGCTACGTGCGCGTGCTCGCCGATGGCGAGGAGCGCCGCGTCGACGCCGACTGGCCTGCGGCGCTGCCGGCTGACCTGATGCTGGTGATCGACCGCCTGGTGCTCAGCGACCGTGCGCGCATCGCCGACGCGATCGAGCAGGCGCAGACCGCGGCGCACGCGCACGGCGGCCCGGCCGCCGCGGTGGTGCAGCTCGCGACCGGCAAGGCGGCGGGGGAGCGGCACTGGTTCCGCGCCGACCGCGGCTGCCATCTCTGCGACTTCCGCGTCGCCGGCGAGCTGCACCCGCGCTGGTTCTCGTTCAACCACCACAGCGGCGCGTGCACGAGCTGCCTCGGCCTCGGCGAGGTCGTGCGCTGCGCCGAGGAGCTGCTGGTCAACCATCCCGACAAGCCGACGTTCGGCGGCGCGATCCGCCACCACGGCGCGGCGTTCACGTTCCTGACCGCCGCCGACGGCTGGTACGCCGAGGTCGCGCGCGAGGTCGCCGAACGCCACGGCTTCAGCCTGACGACGCCATGGAAGAAGCTGTCGGCCGCGGCGCGCGAGCTGCTGCTGCACGGCACCGGCGACGAACGCTACGAGGTCGTCTTCAAGAAGGTCGAGGCCGGCAAGCGCCGCGAGTGGCGCATGGCCGTGCCGTGGAAGGGCCTCGCGCGGCAGGTCGAGGAGTGGTACCGCGGCAAGGACGGCGAGAACGTCGGCGACGAGCGCTTCGGCAGCGTGATGCGCATCCGCCGCTGCCCGGACTGCGGCGGCGAGCGTCTGCAGCCCGGCCCGCGCCACGTGCGGATCGGCAGCGTGCGGCTGCCCGAGCTGCTCGGCCAGACCGTCGACGCCGCCGCGGCGACACTCGGCGGCCTCGCGCTCGATCGCAACGAACGCAAGATCGCCGCCGACGTGCTCAAGGAGCTGCAGCATCGGCTGTCGTTCCTGCGCGAGACCGGCCTCGGCTACCTGACCCTCGAACGCTCGGCGGCGACGCTGTCCGGCGGCGAGGCGCAGCGCATCCGCCTGGCGACGCAGCTCGGCAACAAGCTGGTCGGCGTGCTCTACGTGCTCGACGAGCCGACCGTCGGCCTGCACCCGCGCGACACCGAGCGGCTGCTGCGCACGTTGCTCGACCTGCGCGACCTCGGCAACACCGTGCTGGCCGTCGAGCACGACGAGGTCATGATCCGCGCCGCCGACCACGTGCTCGACCTCGGCCCCGGCGCCGGCCTGCACGGCGGGCGGATCGTCGCCGCGGGCAGGCCCGCCGAGATCGCGCGCGCCGATGGCCTGACCGCGGCGTGGCTGCGCGGCGAACTGGTCGTGCCACGGCCGGCCGAGCGCCGCAGGCCACAGGGCCGCATCGCGCTGCGAGGCGTCACCGTCAACAACCTGCACGCGGTCGACGTCGACGTGCCGCTCGGCTGCTTCACCGCGATCACGGGCGTGTCCGGCTCCGGCAAGTCGTCGCTGGTCATGGACAGCCTCGTGCCCGCCCTGCGCGACGGCACCGCGACGCTGCAGTGGGACGACGGCGAACCGCGCGACCACCAGCTCGTCGTCGTCGACCAGTCGGCGATCGGCTCGAGCCCGTCGAGCAACCCGGCGACCTACACCGGCGTGTTCACCGCGATCCGCGAGCTGTTCGCGCAGACGCCGCTGGCCAAGCAGAAGGGCTTCGGCCCCGGCCGGTTCTCGTTCCACGTCGCCGGCGGCCGCTGCGCCGGTTGCGACGGCAAGGGCCAGATCCAGGTCGAGATGCACTTCCTCGCCGACGTCTGGGTGACCTGCGAGATCTGCCGCGGCCAGCGCTACAACCAGGAGACGCTCGCCGTCGAATACCGTGGCCGGAACATCGCGCAGGTGCTGCAGATGGAGGTCGACGCGGCGCTCGAGTTCTTCGGCAACCACAAGAAGATCGTGCGGCCGCTGCAGCTGCTGCACGACGTCGGCCTCGGCTACCTGCAGCTCGGCCAGGCGGCGAACACGTTCTCCGGCGGCGAGGCGCAGCGCCTCAAGCTGTG
>CAYMRG010000712.1:0-2694 GCA_964392555.1 uncultured candidatus Brocadiaceae bacterium | reverse complement strand
CCTGCGGGCGCATCGGATTCCGCGGGCACGGGGTTGCCGGCGGGCGCGGGCCTGCCGCGCAACGACTGCACGATCGCGGCGGCAGCGACCTCCCCCTCCGCGCAGGCGACTTCGGCGCCGCCGATGCCGCAGATCTCGCCGACGGCAAACACGCCGTCGATCTGGGTTCGCTGGTCGGAATCGACGACCAGGCAATGGCCGCCGCGCGCGGCGTCGAAGCGCGACGCGCAGCCGAGCAGGAGGCCGAGTTCGATTGAGGGCACGAGGCCAAAGCCGACGCCGACGACGTCGACCTCGATGGTGCGGGCAGTCGCGCGGCGCGGGCGGCCGGCGCGGTCGACCTTGCCGATGACGGCGCGCTGGACCCTGCCGTCCCCTTCGCAGGCAAACACGGTCCACCCCCACCGCAGGCGCACGCCGGCGGCGAGCAGCTTGCGGAGATACCACGTCGCCTCGCGGCGGCGCGCGCCGTTGGTGAGCACGCCGGGAACGGCCTTGAGCGCGCCCCAGCGCGACGACGCCTCGAGCGCGGCGACGACTTCGACGCCGGCGCTGAGCAGCGAGGTCACGGTCGGCAACAGCAACGGTCCGGAGCCGGCGACGAGCGCGCGCTTACCCGGAACGACACCGAAGCCGCGCACCATGACCTGCAGGGCACCGGCAGTGACGACGCCGGGCAGGGTCCAGCCGGGGAACGGCACGCAGCGGTCGTAGGCGCCGGGCGCGAGCACGATGCGCTGGCAGCGCAGGAGCCACGAACGACCGTCCTGCTCGAACCACAGGCGTCCGGGTTTCGCGTCCCAGACGGTGGCGCCGGCGCGCACCGTGACGCCGGCGCGCGCGAACTCGGCGAGCAGGGTATGACCGTGCGCGTGGCTCGGCGGCTCGGCGATACGCTCGCTGTGCACGCCGCCGGGCAATTGGCGGAAGATTTGGCCGCCGGGCGCCATGCCTTCGTCGAGCACGACGACGCGCAGGCCGGCGGCAGCGAGGCGGGTCGCGACGGTCATGCCGCCGGGACCGGCGCCGACGATGCCGACGTCGGCGTCGAGGACGCGCTGGGCGGCGGTGTCGACGGCGCGGTCGACGGCGCGGTCGGCGGCGGTCACGGCTTGCCTCCGCGTTCGACGGTCATGCCGTCGCGCACCGGCGTCGTGCAGGCGCGCACGGTGTCGCCGTTGACGACCACCAGACAATCGTAGCAGATGCCCATGTTGCACCAGACGCCGCGCGGCGCGCCGTCGCGGCTGCTCTGGCGCAGATCGCGTTCGCCGACCGCCCACAGCGCCATCGCCAGCGAATCGCCTTCGCGCGCGGTCACTTCGCGGCCGGCGAACGTGAACACGACGGGACGCCGGTCGCCGAGATCCAGCCGGTTGCCCTCCCCCGACCGGCCATCCGCTCCGGGAATGCGCGCTTCGCTCATCGGACGAACCTCGCCGGCAGATACGGCGTGTGGTCGATCGCGGTCGGCAGCCCGGCGATCTGCTGCGCGAGCAGCAGGCCCGAGATCATCGCCAGCGAGATGCCGAGCCCTTCGTGGCCACCGGCGAGCCACAGGCCCGGCACGGTCGGCCACGGCCCGAGCAGTGGGTGCTTGTCGATCGAATACGGGCGCAGCCCGACCCACGTGCGCACGATCGGGGCGGCGGCGAGGCCGGGCGCATAGCGTTGCGCACGCAGCAGCGAACGGTGCAGCAGCTCGCGGTTCAGCGTGCGGTCCATGCCGCGGAACTGGCGCGTGCTGCCGATCAGACAGCCGCCGTTGGTCTGCGGCTGCATGTTGACCGCGTGACCGCCGGCGTCGTCGGTGCGCGTCGGGTCGACCTTCGCGGCGCCGTGGGCGAAGCGCAGGTAGCTGACCTCCAGCAATTGCGTGCGGATCGGCGAGACGTGGTGCCCGGTGATCGCGAGGTTGCCGGCGCGCGGATAGATCGGCAGGCGCGGCTGGCCGCACAGCTCGGCGAGGTCGGGCGCCCAGACGCCGGCCGCATTGACGACGGTGCGCGTGGCGATCGGGCCCTGCGCGGTCGCGACGCCGGCGATGCGTTCGCCGTCGCGGAGAAAGCCGGTGACGGCGCAATCGGGGCGGATGACGACGTTGGCGTTGCTGCGCTGCGCCTCGCGCAGCAGCACGCCGCAGGCGAGCATCGGCAACACGACGCCGTCGCCGGGGTAGTAGAGGGCCCCCGGCAGGTCGTCGGCGAGCCCGGGCTCGATGTCGCGCAACTGCTTGCCGTCGAGGATGTCGGCGCGGTCGCCGTTCTCGGCGAACTGCCGGTGCAGCACCGGCAGCAGTTCGAGGTCCTCGTCGGCGTCGGCGAGGTAGAGCGCGCCGGTCGGGTTGTAGTCGAAGCCGCCGCAGCGCTCGGCGAGTTCGCGCCACATCCGGACGCTGGTCGCGGTGAACGCGTATTCCTGCGGGTCGTCGGGCGTCACCATCAGGTGGCCCATGCACGATCCGGACGTGGCGCCGGCGATCGGGCCGCGGTCGAGCAGCACGATGCGGGAGGTGCGCGGCAGCAGCAGCGCCAGGTGGTAGGCCACCGAGCAGCCGATGATGCCGCCACCGACGACGACGAAGTCGGCGGTTTCGGCCATCGCGGGGCGAAGATGATGCCGTGCGCCGCTCCAGACGCAACGGCGAGCCCGGCACAACGCGCACCGCTCAGGCCAACGGTGGCGGTGGCGGCG
>CAYMRG010000711.1:0-2697 GCA_964392555.1 uncultured candidatus Brocadiaceae bacterium | reverse complement strand
CGGCGGCGCGTTCTTCCTCGCGCGCACGGTCGGCTTCCCGCGCGCGCTCGAGATGATGCTGACCGGCCGCGTGCTGGACGCCGACGAAGCGCTGCGCATCGGCCTCGTGCACGAGGTCGTCCCCGCCGATCGGCTGCTCGCGGTCGCCGGCGAACGCGCGCAGGCGCTCGCGGCGCTGCCACCGGCGGCCGTGCAGCTGACCAAACGCGCCGCCTACCGGAGCTGGCAATGCGACCAGGCGACCGCGCTCGAACTGGCCGCGACCTACCAGGGCATCGCGCAGAACCAGCCCGACCACCTGCGCGCGCTCGGTCTGTGAGCGACCACGCCGGCACCGCCGAACCGTCGCGCGTCGTGCACTGCGCCGACGCACTGGTCTGGCTGCGCGAGCAGCCGCTGGCCGAGGACGCGGCGGTCTTCACGTCGCTGCCGGACGTCGTCGAGTTCAACCACCGCGACAGCGCGCGCTGGCGCGCGTGGTTCGTCGCCGCGGCCGAGCAGGTGCTGCGCTGCACGCCGGCGACGTCGGCGGCGATCTTCTACCAGACCGACACCAAGCGCGACGGCGCGTGGGTCGACAAGTCGCACCTCGTGCAATGCGCGGCCGACGCGGCCGGCGTGCCGCTGCTGTGGCACAAGGTCGTCTGCCGCGCGCCGGCCGGCACCGCGACGTTCGGCCGCCCGGGCTACGCGCATCTGCTGTGCTTCGCCGCGCAGCGCCGTGACGCGATCGAACGCGCGACCCCGGACGTGCTGCCCGAGGCGGGCAGGATGACCTGGGCCAGGGCGATGGGCCTCGCCGCAGCACACACGGCGGTGCTCTGGCTGCGCGACCACGCCGGCGCGCGCACGATCGTCGATCCGTTCTGCGGCGTCGGCACCGCGCTCGCGGTCGCCAACCACCATGGCCTCGCCGCGATCGGCGTCGAGCGCAATCCCGGCCGCGCGCAGAAGGCGCGCGAACTGCGCCTCTGACGGCAAACCGCTGTCGGCCGGCGCGGCGATCCGGTAAGCAGTGCGATCTCCGTCCAGAGCCCGCGCATGAACGAACGCCTCCGCCCGACGCTGCTCCTCACCTCCGTGCTGCTCGCCGCGGCACTTCCCGCGCAGACCGCGCTGACCGCCGAACAGGTCCAGGCGATCGCCCAGCGCGCCTACGAGAAGTTCGGCACGAAGGGCCTCGAGATCGCCGTCGTGCAGGACGGCGACGTGCTCGCCGAAGTCGCGTGCGGCGAACGCGGCCAGGGCCAGCCGATGACGCCGAACACGCTGTGCAACATCGCCTCGTGCAGCAAGGCGTTCACCGCCGCGGCGATCGCGACGCTGGTGCAGGAGGGCAAGCTCGGCTGGGACGACCGCGTCGTCGACCGCGTCCCCGAGTTCAAGATGGCGGATCCGTGGATCACCGCGCATATGACGATCGCGGACCTGCTGAGCCACCGCTGCGGGCTCGTCACATTCGCCGGCGACCTGCTCTGGTACGACAGCGACTACGACGAGGCCGAGGTGCTGCGCCGCATCGAGAAGCTGCCGATCGTGCAGCGCTTCCGCGACCAGTTCGGCTACCAGAACCTGATGTACATGGTCGCCGGCATCGTCGTGCAGCGCGTCAGCGGCGAGAGCTGGGAGGACTACGTCACGCAGCACTTCTTCACGCCGCTCGGCATGACGCAGTCGCGGACCTCCGCGCAACGGCTGCCGGGCGACGCCGAACGGGCGACGCCGCACATCGACGGCGAGCCGATCCAGGACCACGAGTTCATCGCCTGCAAGCCCGCCGCGGCGATCTACGCGTCATCGCACGAACTGACCGCGTGGGTGCGGCTGCTGCTCGCCGGCGGCAAGCTGGACGGCAAGACCCTGCTCAGCGAGGCGTCGCTGCGCGAGATGTGGCGCCCGCACGTGACGATGGACGGCGGCAGCGGCGCGGCGAACGCCGACTTCCGCAGCTACGGCATGGGCTGGTTCCTGTCGTTCGAGCGCGGCAAGAAGGTCGTCGAGCACGACGGCGGCATGCCGGGCTTCCTCAGCAAGGTCTCGCTGCTGCCCGCCGAACGCTTCGGTTTCATCCTGCTGAACAACGGCAACGACGGCGTCGTCAACGAAGCGCTCAAGCGCGCCCTCTACACGGCGCGCGCCGGCGGTGATCCGATCGGCGTGCTCGACCGCATCGCCACCGTCGCCAAACGCCTCAAGGAACGCGACCGCGACGCCGTGACCAGGCGCGAGGCCGCGCGTCGCCCCGACACGAAGCCGAGCCGCGCGCTCGCCGACTACGCCGGCGCGTTCGAAGACGACGTCTACGGTCCCGCCGAGATCACGCTCACCAACGACACGCTGCACCTCGTACTCGTGCCCGGCAAGCGCCGCCTGTTCGGCGACCTCCACCACTGGCACGACGACACGTTCCGCTGCGACTTCCCGGACAAGTTCCTGCCGTTCGCGCTGGTCCGCTTCGAACTCGACACCGAGGGCAAGGTCACCGGCTTCCGCATCGACTGCCCGATCGCCGACTTCGACTTCGGCGCGCTCGACTTCCGCCGCAAGAATGCCGCTGTCGCCGGCGACAAGCACTGAGCAACGGCGGCTCGTCTCCCTTCCCGCTCTCTTCCTTCTTCTCTTCTTCCTTCTGCTCTTCTTCGTTCTTCTCTGTGGTCTCTGTGTTCTCTGTGTTTATTTCCTCTGGGAAACACCCAG
>CAYMRG010000710.1:0-2725 GCA_964392555.1 uncultured candidatus Brocadiaceae bacterium | reverse complement strand
CAGGATGCTGTCGGGGATGCCGATCTTGCCGATGTCGTGCAGCAGGCCGGCCAGGCGCAGCGACGAGCGATCCTCGGCCGATACGCCGCAGCGGGCGGCCAGCGTGTCCGTGTAGCCGACGACGCGCGCGGCGTGGCCGCTGGTGGTCGGGTCCTTCATCTCGATGGTGCGGGGCATCACCAGGCTGAGCACCCGGTTGGCCGACTCGAGCTCCTGGTTGCGACGGGCCAGCTCGGTCTCGTGCAGGACCCGCTGGCAGGTCGCCAGCAGGCTGGCGGGTTCGACCGGCTTGACGACGATGTCGGCGACGCTGGAGCGCAACGCGACCTGGGCGCCGTCGAAGGTCGGGCGGGCCGTCAGCAGGATCACCGGCACCCGGGGGCGCTGGGCGCGGGCGACGTCGGCGACCGCGTAGCCGAGGTCCCGGTCGCCCAGGTAGAGGTCGCTCAGCACCAGGTGGAAGGTCTGTTCGCCCAGCGCAGCCACCGCTTCGCGGACGTCGGCCGCGCAGGCGATTTCGTAGCCGGCCTCCTGCAGGATGCCGCGCAGGCCGGCCAACACGGTTGGCTCATCGTCGACGAGCAGCACCCGTTGGCGAGCACTTCGCACGGTTGGCGTTGGGATGGGAGAGGGAAGCACGCGCACCTGGGCGCGTGGGGAGGTGAAGGCCGCGTCAATGCGCATGGTGTGTGTCGGAGGGCCGAATCCGGACTTGCGGCCGCCAGTTTCCACGCCGTTATCCACAACGCAATCGGGTTTCGGCGGAATGTGTGGGAAGATCTTCAGGTGGCCGCAGCCTCCAGGAAACCCCTTGTTGACAACCTGGGGATTCGAAGTCTTGGCGCGAGGCACTCTCCACAGCACGCGAATCCGTCTTGGTTCGATGGCACAATGCGGCGCCCTCGGCATGACGGCGATCCACTCGCGCAATGTGGCGGCAGCAGATGAAGGCATCCGCCTGGACGTGTTCCTGGCCAACCAGGCCGAGGTTGGCGCACGGCCCCTGGCTCGCCAGCTGGTCGAGTCCGGCGCGGTGCGCGTCTCCGGCGTCGGCGGCCGGTTGAAGCCCGGCTACTTCCTCACCGCCGGGCAGGTCGTGGAGTTTGCGGTCGACCCACAACCGACGTGGGACCCGCTGGCGCCCGATCTGCCGCTGCCCGAGGTGCGCGTCCTCTATGAGGACCCGTGGCTGGTCGCCATCGACAAGCCGGCCGGGCTGACCGTCCACCCGCCGTCCGACAAGTCGTTCCGCGACCACACGGTGGCGAGCTGGGCGAAGGCGCGATTCGGCGAATTGCCATCGCCGATCGCCGCCGATCGCCCGGGCATCGTCCATCGTCTCGACCGTGAGACGTCAGGCGTGATGGTGCTGGCCCGGACCGAGGCGGCGTTCGACCACCTGCGGGCGCAGTGGCAGGCGCGGGCGGTCGAGAAGGTCTACCGCGCGATCGTGTTCGGCGAGCCGCGCTTCCAGAGCGACTGGATCGAGAAGGCGATCGCCCCGGACCCCGCCAAGCCCGACCGCATGACCGTCGTCGACGAGGGGGGGCGCGAATCCTCGACCTACTACGAGGTCGTCGAACGGTTCGACGGCTTCGCCCACGTGCTCTGCAAGCCGCGGACGGGACGTACGCACCAGATCCGCGTCCACATGACGGCGATCGGCCACTCGCTGGTCGGCGACAAGCTCTACCGGTCGCGCTCGCGCCAGCACGCGCAGCTGCCGCCGGGTGCACCGCCGGTGCGCCGCCACTGCCTGCATGCCGAGCGGCTGACCTTGCCGCACCCTTCGACCGGCGAGCCGATCGAGTTCGAGGCGCCGCTGCCCGACGACCTGCGCGACCTGCTGGTCTGGCTGCGCCAGCACCGCCCGTCAGCTTCGTGACGCCGCGCGGTGGCGGGGGTAGCGTGGCGCGCGACCGCGCTCCCGCGCCCAGCCCCCGACGCCCATGCAGAACCGTTGGAACGACGACGAAGCCCGTGATTTCCGCCAGCGCTACGCCGCCGTTGGCGAGGACCTGGCGCTGCGCGTCTACACCTCGCGGCTGATCGGTCGCGATCCCGAGCTGGTGCTGCACGGCGGCGGCAACACGTCGGTCAAGACCGTGCAGCAGGACCTGCTCGGCCGCGCCGTCGAGGTGCTGTGCGTGAAGGGCAGCGGCAGCGACCTGATCGCCGTCGAGCCGGCGGGGCTGCCGGCGGTGCGGCTCACGGCGCTGCGCGAGCTGCGCGCGCTGCCGAAGCTCGACGACCAGGCGATGGTCGACGCCGTGCGCGGTGCGCTGCTCGACAGCCGCGCGCCGAACCCGTCGGTCGAAGCGCTGCTGCACGCGTTCCTGCCGCACAAGTTCGTCGACCACACGCACGCCAACGCGATCCTCGCGATCAGCGACCAGCCGGACCTCCGCCACGTGCGGGCGGTCTACGGCGACGAGGTCGCGGTGCTGCCGTGGATCATGCCGGGCTTCCCGCTGGCGAAGGCCGTCGCCGACGCGTTCGAGAAGGCGCCGCAGGTGAAGGGCATCGTGCTCGAGAAGCACGGCCTGTTCACGTTCGGCGCGACCGCGCGCGAGAGCTACGACCGGATGATCGAACTCGTCGATCGCGCCGAGCGCTACCTGGCGCGGCAGATCGGCGGCAAGCCGGCGATGTTGTGCGGTGAGCCTGCACCGCTGGCCGTCGACGCGCGGCGCGCGCTGCTGGCGACGGCGCTGCCGGTGCTGCG
>CAYMRG010000709.1:0-2726 GCA_964392555.1 uncultured candidatus Brocadiaceae bacterium | reverse complement strand
GCGGCCTGCGCAATCCGCAGGAGCTGGCGTTCGACCAGTGGGGCGACCTGTTCACCGGCGACAACAACAGCGACGGCGGCGACCGCGCGCGCTTCGTGCAGATCGTGCCGGGCGCCGACAGCGGCTGGCGGATCGGCTTCCAGTGGCTCGACGACCGCGGCGCGTGGAACCGCGAGAAGATGTGGCACCCGCGGCATCCCGGCCAATCGGCGGCGATCCAGCCGCCGATCGTCAACTTCGCCGACGGGCCTTCGGGCCTCGTCTACGACGTCGGCCAGGGCCTGCCGGAGCGCTTCCGCGACTGCTTCCTGCTGTGCGACTTCCGCGGCGGCACGACCTACAGCGGCGTGCACGCGCTGCGCGTCGTCCGCGCCGGCGCCGGCTTCGAGCTGCTGAGCACCGAGCACATCGTCTGGAGCCTGCTCGCGACCGACGTCGACATCGGCCCCGACGGTGCGCTCTACGTCAGCGACTGGGTCGACGGCTGGAGTTCGACCGGCAAGGGGCGCCTCTACCGCTTCCGCACGCCGGAGATGGCCGACGACCCCGCCCTGCGCCAGACGGCGCAGCTGCTCGGCAGCGACCTCGCACAGCGCACGGCGCAGGAGCTGCGCGGCCTGCTCGGCCACGCCGATCGCCGCGTCCGCCAGGCTGCCTAGTTCGCGCTGGTCGACCAGGGCGCGCAGGACGTGCTCGCCGACGTCGCCGCGCACGGGGCCACGCGGCTCGCGCGGCTGCATGCAATCTGGGGCCTCGGCGTGCTCGGTCGCCGCGACGCGAGAGCGCTCGCCGACGTGCCGGCCCTGCTGCGCGACGGCGATGCCGACGTGCGCGCGCTGGCGGCGCGTGTGCTCGGCGACGCGCGCTGCGCCGATGCGGCGCCGGCGCTGCAGAAGGCGGTCGCCGACGGCAACTCGCGCGTCGCGCGTGAGGCCGCGCTGGCGCTCGCGCGCCTGCCCGACGGCGGCGGCGAACGCACCACCGACGCCGCGCTCGATCGCCTCCGCCAGAACGACGACCACGACCATGTGCTGCGCCTGGCACTCGTGCAGGCGCTCGCCGCCAGCGGCCAGCGCGAACGCCTCCACGCCGCCGCGGCCGACGCGAGCCCGGCGGTGCGGCTCGGCGCCTTGCTCGCCGAGGCGCGGCGCGGCGACGCGGCGATCGCCACGTTCCTGAACGACGCCGACGAGCAGCTCCGCTACGAGGCGGCGCGCGCGATCTACGAGACGCCGATCGACGCGGCGATGCCGGCGCTGGCCAGTCTCGCCGCCGATGGCAAGGTCGACCGCGAGGCGACCGAATGGCGCGCGCTCAACGCCTGCCGCATGCGCGGCGGTCCGGCCGACGGCGCCCTGGTCGTGCGCGCCGCGACCGATGCCGCGGTGCCGACCGGGCTGCGCCGCGAGGCCCTGGCGATCCTCGGCGAATGGCGTTCGCCGCACGGCCAGGACCGCGTGTTCGGCAACTGGCGCCCGTGCACGCACGCCGACGCCGACCAGGTCGTCGCGCGCTTCGCCGCGCAGGTCGGCGCGCTGCTGCAGGACGGCGAGGTCGCCGCCGCCACCGCAGCCGCGGTCGGCAAGCTGCAGGTCGCCGCGGCCGCGCCGGAGCTTGCCCAGGCGGTCGCCACCGGCAGCCTGCCCGACGACGCGCGCACCGCGGCGCTCGCCGCGCTCGATGCGCTGCACGCGAACGAGCTGACCGCGGCGATCGCCGCGATCGGCGCCGACGCGCCGGTGCCGCTGCGCAAGCGCGCGATCGAACTGCTGTCGCGCGAGGATCCGGCGCGCGCCGTGCCGCTGCTCGCGACGCTGGCGACCAACGCCAGCACCGGCGAACGCCAGGCCGCGTTCCGTGCGCTCGGCGACCTGCCCGGCACCGCAGCCGACGACACGTTGCGGCACTGGCTCGACGAATACGCCGCCGGCCGGCTCGACGGCGCGCTCCAGCTCGACCTGCTCGAGGCCGCGGCGAAGCACCCCGCGCTCGCGGCGGCCGCCGCGGCGCCCACCACAGCCGACACCGGCCCGCTCGCACCCTGGCTCGCCTGCCGCGAAGGCGGCGACCCACGCGAGGGCCGCAAGGTGTTCTTCGACAACGAGGCGACGCGCTGCACGCGCTGCCACACGCTCGGCGGCCAGGGCGGCAACGCCGGCCCCGTGCTCGACGCGGTCGGCAAGACGCTGACCCGCGACCAGCTGCTCGAGGCGCTGATCACGCCCAGCGCGCGGATCGCCGAAGGCTTCGGCACCACCACGATCGAATGCCAGGACGGCACACAGCTGGTCGGCGTGGTCACGCACGACCGGGATGGCAAGGTCACGATCGTCGCCGTCACCGGCCAAGCGACCGAGATCCAGGCCAGCGACATCAAGTCCCGCACCGTCGGCTCGACCAGCGCAATGCCGCCGATGGGCGGCCCACTCTCCCGCCGACAGATCCGCGACGTGATCGCGTTCCTCGCGCAGCAGCGCAAGGGCTAGCAGCGAGCTCGCTGCACTTCACACCAACCGCCGCATCCAAGCGCGCCGATATCGTCGCCCTACAAAGAGGGCGACCCGCAGCACACCGAGGCAGGGCCTTCACCCCACCGAGCACGCTTCCGGAACCCCGACACCACAGGCCTACGAAAGCAACACACCCCACCCGAGCGCGCCGATTTCGTCGCCCTGCAAGGAGGGCGACCCGAAGCCGCGCGGAGGCGGGGCCTGCGCCCCGCCGAG
>CAYMRG010000708.1:0-2756 GCA_964392555.1 uncultured candidatus Brocadiaceae bacterium | reverse complement strand
GCCCGGTCTGGATGTCGGTCACGATACCGAAGTCCGTCCCCCACAGGATCTCGCTGCCCTCGGTCTGCCAATCGTCACGGCCGGTGTTGTCGGCGACCTTGTCCTGCAGCGCCGGGTCGTTGAAGAGGAACGACTCGCGCTCGGCGTTCAGGCGGAAGCGGTAGAGATGTCCCGGGTTCGCCATGACGCTCGGCGGCACCGCGACCGGCCGCAGCACGGCCGAGCCGACGATCAGGTTGCCGCAGTACTCGTTGCCGAGCGCGGTGCCGAAGACGAACCCGAGGCCCGCCGGCGGCACGACGTTCTTCCACGAGAACTCGGGGTCGCGGTAGACCGACCCCGGCACGCTCACGAGCCGCTGTGCCGCCTCGGCGGGCGAGGTCGCGATGTTCTCGGCCGGCCAGCGCAGCTGCTGCAACCCGGCCGGCCCACCGCCGCCGATGCCGGACGCGACTTCGATCTGGCGGTAGTCGGCGATGCGCGACAGCGGGCCCATGATCTGGATCCAGCCGCCGTTGAAGCCCGGCACGACGCGGTTGATCTCGTCGAACGCGCGGCCGCCGTTCTCGGTCGTCCACAGGCCCGGCCCGTACGGGTCGAACGTCATGCCGAAGCTGTTGCGGACGCCGTAGGCGAACAGGCTCTTGATGCGGCGACCGGTGTCGAACCCGAACGGCCCGCCGAGGAACGCCTCGACGATCTCGCCGACGACGTAGAACGGGTTGTCGGCCGGCGGCGCGCCGTTCGGATCGAGGCGCAGGATCATGCCGGTGCCGTGCGCGCTGTCCGGGATCGGCCCGCCGAACTGGTCGTCGGGAACCGGCCCACCGAAGTTGTTCTGCAGCCAGCCGCGGCGACCGTTGTCGCCCTGGATCACGTAGAGCCGCCGATCGACGCCGAAGCGCAGCACACCGCCGTTGTGGTTGGCGCGCTGCAGCGGCGCGGGGTTCTGGAACGGGTTCTGCGGGTTCGTGACGGTGTTGAGGTCCTCCTGGAACGCGCGCAGCTCGACGATCGTCGTGTCGAAGGTCAGCGCCGAGCCGTCCCAGACGAAGCGGCTGACGTGGTTGCCGAGCAGCGTCGTCTCGGCGAGCACGGTCGAGTCCGCGCCGGTCGTGCTGACCGTGTGGTAGAGGTAGACGCCCGGATTGGTCGGGAAGTCCGGATGCAGCGCGATGCCGAGCAGGCCGCGCTCGCTGCCGGAGTTGACGGCGAGGTCGAGGACCGTGGTCGCGACGCCGTTGGTGACTCGCTTGACGCGGCCGCTGGCCTTCTCGGTGACGAAGAAGTCGTTGGCGCCGAGGAACGCCATCGCGATCGGCTGATCGAGGCCGGCGACGACGTCGGCGACCTGCAGGGCCGGGTCGACCATCGTCTGCGCGGACGCGGTCGCGATCACGAACGGGAGGAATGCGCCGGCCGTCGCGAGACGGGCGGCACCGAGTGGCAGGGTGGGCATGGTGTGAACGAGCTCGTGGCGCCCCGAGGAGGATGGGGGTCGGGGCGGGCAGCGCGATACTTCGCGGTTCCCAACGCGGTGCACACCAAGGCGAAATGCCCTACGCACTGCGCTGCGCCGCGCTGCAATCGCCGCCCTACCGTCCGATCGCCGCACAGCCGCGCCCACCCCACGACCGCGTTCCGCACAGCCCCGCGCGGCTCACCAAACGCCGCCGCGCAACACGGTGTCGTCAGCACGGACACCCACCAGGCAGACCCCAACGGGAACCACCCAGCCCGCACCTCCCACCGCACCCCTTCGAAACCCCGACCCCGCACGCCAGCGAAAGCGAGCACACACCCCACCCGAGCGCGCCGATTTCGTCGTCCTGCAAGGAAGGCGACCCGAAGCGCGCGGAGGCGGGGCCTTCGCCCCGCCGAGCACGCTTCGGGTCGCCTGACGCCGCAGGACGGCGAAAGCGGCGCGCTCGCCGCCGCAGGACGGCGAAAGCGGCGCGCTCGGCCTAGAACCAGTCGGGGACCATCTCGGGGTCGAGCCCCATCGCCTGCAGGATCAGACCCTGGACGTACTCGGGATCGATCGAGAACTCCTTGAGCGTCTCGTAGCAGGAGCCCGCCTTGACCGACAGCAGCGCGAGCGCGAGGTGCTCGGGTTCGACGATCTTGCTGCCGAGCTGCTGCGCGGCATCCTTCGCGCGTTCGAAGACGGTGCGCACGTGCCGGTTGAACGGCCCGTTCGGCACGCTGGGCTCGCGCGGCAGGCTCTGCACGTAACCCGAGAACATGTCCGGGTCGACATTCAGGTCCTGGAAGATGTGGTGCAGGCAGACGCTGCGGTCGACGCACAGGCCGTAGATGATGTGGCCAGTGGCGACCGACTCGTCACCGAGCTGCTGCGCCAGCTCTTCGGCCTTCTTGATGGCCGTGACGGTCTTCTCGGCGAAGTCCTCGAACATAGGGGGGCAGCAGGATAGCGAGCGAGCCCGGCGATCGCCACCCGCGCGGCAAACGGTCGACGCGACGGCCCGGCCCGAGTAGACGCTGGGGCGGCCCTTCCCACCCCCGCCGCCCCGAAACGCCATGCTGCACCGCCTCGCCCTGGTTGCCCTCACCCTCCTCCCCGCCTGCGCCAACTACGACTTCGCGAAGGCCCGGACAATCGACGGCAAGCTCGACACGAAGAAGCTGATCGCCGACCTGAAGGCGTCCGGCGAGGACTCGCTGAGCGACGGAATCTGGATTCCCCTGATCTGGTGCGACATCGCGTCGTTCCGGGCGAGCCAGCCCGGCAAGCC
>CAYMRG010000707.1:0-2768 GCA_964392555.1 uncultured candidatus Brocadiaceae bacterium | reverse complement strand
AACTGGTCCTGGGCCCCGCCGATGCCGCTGCGCCGTTCGTCACGCTGCACTCGGGTCGGTTCTCGGTCATCCTGATGGCGCGCCAGGTCGCGCCGTCGATCGACTCCAGCAACTCGTTCGCCCTCAAGCTGCAGCGGCACGACTACGCCTATGACGCCAACACCACGCTGACCAACCTCGACATCGAGGCGATGTGGGAGCGCGAGGCCGCGGACCTGTTGCGCGTGTCGTCGCCGAACGTGATCCGCGGCCTAGCGACGTCGACCGGTCTGGCGCAGCACCCGCCACTCGCGTTCTGCCGGCTGAAGAACGCCTACTTTCCGATTCCTTGCCCGGAGACCGGCAGCCCGCTGACCACCTGTCGCGACGACGACCTGCTGCGGACGAACGGTCTGGCGGCCTTCTCGCGCAGTCTGGTGCGCTACCTCTACTCCGGCAGCCCGGACGCGAAGGCCTTCTACCGCGTGCCTGGCCCGGCGCGCGAATCGGCGCGGCCCGGTGTCAGGGTGCGGATCGGCGGTGAGCTGTGGCGGGACATTGGCGAGGCTTTGCGCCGAGAACGGTTGCCGGCCGGGACGCTGCCCTGCCAGACATGCGAGCATCGTGCCGAGTGCTTCCCTGGCGGCCTGCCGTCGGGGACACCGATTCCGGCCGAGCAGCAGATCCACCCCGTGTCGTTCTACGACTACCGGATGGTGCCGCTCGAGCTGCTCGACCTGACGTTCGACGACTATTGCGATTGGCTCGGCGGCAGCGACGCGGTCGCGGTCGCGGCCGGTAAGCGCAAGACCGCGGCGCCCGCGTGGTTCTTCGCGCGCGACGAGCAGCGGCGCTGGGCCGAGATCCTCTACCTGAAGGTCGCGGCGTTCCGCGAGGTCTGCAACGGCCTGCTGGCGATCCACGAGCAATGCGCCCGGCCTCACCTGGGCGTCGCTCCGGCCAACGTCATGGTCCAGGTCTGCGAGCACGGCGATGCGGTGCCGGCGCGCTGGAACTGCCGCATCAAGGTCATCGACCTGGGCAGTTGCTGCGGCCACGACCAACGGACGGGTGAGGGCATCGCCCCACCGCTGCAGTTGCTCGAGCCGGGCGGCGAGATCCGCGGCACGACCTACCAGTCGCCGCGGCTGGCGGACAAGGACGGTCTGTCGGCGCACCTGCAACTGCGCGTCGCGCAGAAGAGTCCGGTCGACGGCCGCGTGATGGTGTCGCTCACGATCTCGATCGGCCCGCTCGACGTGCGCGGCCTTCGTCCGGGCGACGTCGTGAGCGTCCGGCCGACCAGCGGGTTGCCGGAGTTCTGGGCCGAGCTGGTGTCGGTGGGTTCCGGCAAGGCGGTTGCCGTCGCCAACGTCGACGAGCACCACGTGCTGGCCGAGATGAGCGACAAGCAGGCGTTCGAGGCCAGCTGTGTCTTCCGCAAGGTGTTCGGCGCGCCAAGCGACCTCTACGGGCTCGGCATGCTGCTGTTCCGGGCGCTGCTCGTGAACGACGGCAGCGACGTCTACCAGGTGCACGGCACCGTCGAGTCCTGCCTGCGCCGCATCGATGCCGAGGTCGGCTCGCGGAACGATCCGCAGCGGTTCGAGCGGATCGTCCGCGCCTGCGTCCGCGAGAACGAACACCTGTTCGCGCCCGGTGCGCTGTGCTTCACGGCCGCGGAGCGCGGTGTCGTGCGGCCGGCGCTCGACGGCGCCCTGTGGCCGGAGCTGCTGCTGTTCGCCTTCCGCCTGGTGACCGCCATCCCCGGCGTCAGCTTCGCCGACAGCCACGCCGAGACACATTCCCACCAGCGGGGCGCGCTGATGCGGTTCGTCCTCGAATCGGTCGACGCCTTCCTGAGGCGGGCGCGCGCCGAGATGTTCGGCCTGGACCGGCTCGAGCAGATCGCCGCCGCCTGCCAGGCGGCCAAGCTCGCGGCCGAAAGCGAACTGATCGGCTGGGTCCAACGCGACGACATGGCGGCGAAGAAGGACACGCAAGGCTTCGCCGCGCCACGCGGCCGCGGGGCCGGCGCCGGCGCGGACGGCTTCGTCCTCAAGGTCGTCTACGACGGCGCGCCGCAGATGACGCGTTCCTTCCCGCAGGATCAGGTGACGCTCGGTCGCGCGCGCGAGAACCTGCTGGTTCTCGCCCACGAGCAGGTCTCGGGCCGCCATGCCCTGATCGAGCGTTCCGGCAGCGACTACGTGTTGATCGACCGGGGCAGCACCAACGGCACGCTGCTCAACGGCCAGCCCGTGGCCAGCAGCTCGCCGAACGTGCTGCGGGACGGCGACGTCGTCACGATCGGCCCCTACCTGATCGAGTTCGTGTTCGCCGACGGATCCGCCACGGTGGTGCCGATGACCTCGACCCAGCAGACGCCGCTGCTCGACGATCTGCTCGCCTGCTATGCCAGGCACCTCGACGCCGAGCCGGCCGAGCGGCGCAACCAGCTCGACGCCTGTCTGGCGACGCGACGGCAGGCGCAGTCGTCGCCCAAGGATATGCTGCTGGCCTTGCGCCGCGTCGAGGAGCAGCTCGTCGAGGCGGGCTTCGCGGTCGGCGCGGCTGCTTCCGGCGCGAGCGAAGGCGACCCCGAGCTGAGCGCCAAGGCGCGGGTCGTGCTGGACGACGTGGTGAAGCAGATCGGCCTGTCCGCATTGCACGGCGCTGGCGATCTGGATCGGTTGGGCGAAGGCCTGTGCAACTACCTCGCCCGCACCCTCGAGTACATCAAGGTGACGTGTGGGGTGCGCCGGGAAGCCTCCGAGCGGCTGGAAGTC
>CAYMRG010000706.1:0-2773 GCA_964392555.1 uncultured candidatus Brocadiaceae bacterium | reverse complement strand
TGGTTGCGGCCGCAGGACGCGCTGAGATCGCGCCATGAAGTACCTGACCAAGCTGGGTGGCGTCGAACGCGAGTTCACGATCGAGCGCCACGGTGACCGCCTGATCGCGAAGTGCGGCGATCGCACCTGCGACCTCGACGTCGCGATGGTCGGCGACGGCGCGTCGTTCTCGCTGCTGATCGACGGCACCAGTTATGACATCGCCGCCGACGTGCAGCGCGAGGAGGTCTCGCTGCTGATGCTCGGCGAGCGCTTCGTCGTCCACGTCGAGGACGAACGCGAACGCGCCGCGCACGCGGTCTCCGGCCACAAGGCCGGCGGCAAGCGCGAGCTGCGCGCGGCGATGCCGGGCATCGTCGTCGCCATCAAGGTCGCGGTCGGCGACGTCGTCGAGGAGGGGCAGACCCTCGTCGTGCTCGAGGCGATGAAGATGCAGAATCCGCTGACCGCCGAGGCCGCGGGCAAGGTGACGCGGATCGCGTGCAAGACCGGCGAGCCGGTAGCCGGTGGCGCGTTGCTGCTCGAACTCGAGTAGAATGGGCCGCGCGGGCCAAACCATGACGAAGTCCCTCCGCACCCCGTCGCGGCCCCGGTCGCCCGGCAGCGCCGCGTTGCTGTTCGTGGCGTCCCTCCTGCCGATCGCCGGCGGCTGCGCGCTGTCGGCGCCGCCGGCCGAGCAGACGCTGCGCAGCACCGCCGCACCGCTCGGCGCCGCCGCCGCGACGCTCGCCGCCGATCCGGCGAACGATGCGTTGCCGCAGGATCCGGCCGTTCGCCAGGCGAGGCTCGACGAACTAGCGCGCCAGGCGCTCGCCGCGGCCGATGCCGCCGTCACCGACGCCGACGCGCAGCTCCGCGCCGCGGCGGTGCTGTTCCAGGCCGCGGACCTGCGCATGCAGCGCGCCGCGCTGGCCTGGCTCGACGAACATCCGGACGCGACGCTGGCCGAAGTGCTCGCCGTCGAGGATCGGATCGGCGACCCCGCGCGCAGCGAGATCCTGTCGCTGTGCACGAGCGGTCTCGACCGCGCCGACCGCGCGCTCGCGGCGGCACCGCACAGCGCGGCGGCGCGGCTCTACCAGGCGCTGCACCTGGCCTGGATCGCCTGGGCCAACGGCCCGGCACGGTCGCTGGTGGCGGGCTACGGCACGCGGCTGGTCACGGCGCTCGACGGCGTTCTGGCGCTCGAACCGACGCTCGACCACTGCGCACCGCTGCGGCTGCAGGGCCGCTTTCGCAGCAAGGCGCCGTGGCCGTACGGCGACCAGGCCGCGGCCGACGCGGCGCTCGAGCGCGCGACGCGCGAGGCGCCGTTGGTCGTGAACCACCTGTTCTACGGCGACGCGCTCGCCGCCAAGGGCGACCTCGTCGGCGCCGTCGCGGAGTGGCGGCGTGCGGCCGGCGCCTCGGCCGACGACAGCACACGCTGGTCGGCCGACCTGCTGCGCGAACTGGCGCGGCGGCGGCTCGCCCGCGCCGGCGGTTGAGCAGTCGGGCGGTCTGGCAGTCGGGCGGTCTGGCAGTCGGGCGGTCTGGCAGGCGGGCGATCGGGGCGATCGGGGCGGCCTCAGCCGTGGGTGACGGCCAGCCGCAGCTGCAGCGTGTGCTCGCCGCCGGGCGCCAGTTCGATCGCGCCTTCGCGCACGCACGCGGTCTCGACGCAGACGAATTTCGTCCAGTCGTCGGTGGCCAGCTGCGACAGGCGTGCGCACTTCGCCGGCCCCGGATTCCAGACGATCGCCGACCGCGCGCCGGTGCTCGCCAGTTCGATCGTGCGCCGCAGTGCCGGCGCGGCGATCCGCAGGCGATCGGGCACGCGCTGGAAGACCCGGTCGGTCTCGGCGCGGAAGCGCAGCGGAGCGTTCGCATCCGGGTTGGCTTCGGGAGCACTCGCCGTCTCGACGAACGGCAGTCCTTCGAGTCCGTGCACGACCGCGGTGTGGACGTCGCCGACCGCGAAGTAGGTGTGGAACGCGGCCTCGCAGCGCAGCGGCGCGGTGCCGCGGCGCGGCGAGGCCGTGGTGGGTGGCGACCGTGTAGCGCAGCGCGAAGGCGTGTGGCCACAGGTCGCGCGTCGCCGCGTCGTCGGCGAGCGCGAACGTCGCGCTCGCCCCCGGCCGGCCTTCGACCGGTTGCCAGCGCAGGTTGCGGGCGAAGCCGTGGGCGGGCTTGGCGCGGTCGCTCGGGTGGTCGCCGAACCACGGGAACACCAACGGCACGCCGCCGCGCACCGGCTTGCCGGGCAGGAACTCGCCGCGCGTGCCGGTCCACAGCACGTCGCCGCTGGCGCGATCGGGCTGCCACGACAGCACCTGCGCGCCATCGAGCGCGACCAGGGCCGTGCCGCCGGCGCCGTGGATCGCGATCGCTTCGCGACCGCCGCGATCGACGGTGCGCTGCGTGCTGTTGGCCGCGACCTCGCCGGTGGCGCAGGCGCGGCAAAGGCAGGCGCGGTCCTTGGCGACGCCGGGCACACGCGCCAGCGCGGCAGGGTCGATCGTCACCTTGGCGCACCAGCAGGACGCACAGGCCGAGACCCTGCCGACCGCCGCCATCGCGCAGTCGTTGGGGCCGCCGCAGAGCGGGCACCGTGCCGGATCGGGGGAGTTGGGCACGCCGCGGATTGTATGCCCGTGGCCTGTGCCCGGCTCGGCTGCCGAAGCAGAATCCTCGCGCCGGCCCGCCGCTGGCGAATGGCCGGCGGGCGCGCTCAGCTCTTCATCTGCTTCAGCTTCTTGATCGCCCCGAGCACGTTCTTGCTCGGCGTCGAACG
>CAYMRG010000705.1:0-2777 GCA_964392555.1 uncultured candidatus Brocadiaceae bacterium | reverse complement strand
CCCGAAGCGCGCGGAGGCGGGGCCTTCGCCCCGCCGAGCACGCTTCGGGGAAGCCTGACGCCGCAGGACGGCGAAAGCGGCGCGCTCGGCGCGCTCGGTTCTGGTGGTGGGAAGTTCGGGCCAGCAAGTAGCATCGCGCATGGAAGGATCCCATGCCGAGCCCGACCCGCCTCGCCGTCTTGTGTTGTCTGTCCGCACTGGTGCCTGCGCAGACCAAGCCCACGGCGCCCACCGCGTTCCAGACCAAGCTGGTCGCGACGCTGAAGAACCACGCGTTCTTCCGCGACGTGACGATGGACATCGAGGCCGGCAAGCCGCCGTTCCTGTTCCTCGTGCAGGCGCCGTTGCGCCGCGACGAGGACAAGTACCTGCAGCTCGTCATCAGCCCGGTGCAGGCCCACCTGGCGAAGTTGCTGGCCGTGTTCGACGCGACCTACTGCAAGCCGAACGGCCTGGCGATGCGACCTGACGCGGCACAGATCGCGATCGCGATCCTGGGCAGCCGCGGGCTCTACGACGACTACGCGCGCGCGACCAACGACCCGTTCCTGCACGAGAGCCTCGCCCACTACAACCACGACCTGCGGCTGGCGGTGACCTACCGGGCCGGCCTCGGCTCGAGCGACGCCAGCGAGGCGCGGCACTCGCTGCTGCACGAGGTCGTGCACGCGCTGCAGCACGCCTACGCCGCGAACGGCGCGATGCCGAAGCCGACCTGGTTCGACGAGGGGCTCGCCGAATACCGCGCCGCGTCGACCCACGTCGCGAGTTCGCTCGAGGATCCGCCGCTGATCGACGACCACGTGGTGACGCTGCTGCAGGCCTATGCGCACCCGGAAGGGCGCAAGCTGCTGCTGCCGTTGCCGGAACTCGTCGTCCCCGAGTCGTACGGCCAGGTCATCGCCGCGGTAGAGAAGCACGCCGGCGCCACGGTGGATCCGGGCATCGTGCTCACGGTGTTCTATGCCCAGGCCGAGATGGTCGTGCGGTTCCTGCACGAAGCGGAGGGCGGCAAGTATCGCGCCGGGTTCCTGCGCTACTTCGCGGCCGTCGAGTCGGGGGCGGCCGGGCTGCAGGCGTTCCAGGACGCGTTCGAGCTGAAGTCCGCCGAGGCGATGGCCGAACTCGGCACGGCCTGGCAGAAGTGGCTGGCCACCGTGTTCGGCAAGCGGCTCGGGCTGGCGGTGGACCTGGGGTCCGGCAAGGGGCTCGAGCGCCATGCGATGCCGCCGCCGAGCGAGTTCGACTTTGCGACGCTGGCGTGGCTCGACGACGAACTGCCGCTGCGGCTCACGGGCATCCAGCGCGTCTGCGCCGACGGCGACTTCGAGCGCGCAGCCGGCATGTTGCCCACCCGCATCGGCGGCGGCGCGGCCAACGACGCGCGCCTGCGGCGAGAGCGCGAGACCGTGCAGGCGCTCGCCGACCTGCGGGAACGCGTCGCCGAGGATCTGCCGAAGCGCCGGCCGGTCGAGCTCGGCGGCGCGAAGGGCAAGTTCGTCCGCCGCGACGGCAACGAGATCGTGCTCGACGTCAAGGGCGCCGAGGTGCGGGTGCCGTTGTCGCCGCGCGCGCTGGTCGAGCACGGCGTGCGACTCAAGGCGTTCGCCTATGCCGACGCGTGGAAGGAAGCCTACCTGCGCTGGCTCGCCGGCGAGCCGCGCGCGGCGCTGGCGACGCTGCTGGCGAAGGAGTACAGCCGGATCCAGGACCTCCGGACCGACCTCACGGCGGACCTCGATGCCACCTATGGCGCGGAGGCGCTGGCGCTCGAGCGGTTCCAGCAGATGACCATGCCGACCGACCGCGCCGCCGCGCGTACGGCGCTGGCCGATCTGCTCGCGGCGACGCGCCGCGGTGGCCCGCTGTTCACGCGCCGCAAGCCACAGGTCGAACTGCTCGCGCGGGCGCTCGCCGAACGCGCCTTCGACCTCGACGAGGCCGAGGCGCTCGGCGTGCACGGCAAGGTCACGTCGCTCGGCGACGGCCGCGTCGAGATCCAGTATGCGGATCCGGCCGCCGCGCCGGATCTGGACTTCGCCCTCTGGCCCGACGCGCCGTTCGAGCACGCGGCGCAAGCCCGGCTGGCCTACGACGGACCGACCGGCGTGTTCGCCAACGGCGAGACCTGGAGCGCGTTGGGCCAGGGCTTCCTGCGCTGGGCGATGCCGATCGTCGGCGCGCAGAAGCTCGAATTCGATTACGAGATCAACGGGCAGAACAGCAGCGTGCACCTGATGCTGTGCGTCGCGCCTGGGCGCTACCTGCTGGTCACGGCGAGCGGCGCGCTGGTGATCAGCGACGATACGACCGGCATCCGGGACCAGGCCGGCCAGTCCACGTTCACGATCAACGAACCCCACCACATGGTCATCGAGCACGACGGCACGAAGAGCGTGGCGGTGTCCATCGACGGCAAGCGCACCGCGCTGCTGCCCGCGGTCGGCAACTGCCTCGGCGGCTCCCTCGTCCTCGGCGTCCGCAGCAGCACCCCCGTCGTACTGCGCCGCTTCGCGATCACCGGCAAGCTCGACCCGACCGATCCACCCGCGATCCGCACGCGCTACGTCGAACACCTACTCGCCGGGCTCTGGCCCACCGCCGCAGCAGGCAAGGGCGAACAGCGGCGATGACCCCGAGCGCCCGTTCCGCCGCACCTAGCCGCACTTCTCACCTGGCGGTCTTCTCACGACCTGCCGCGTCCGAGCACGCTTCAGGGAAGCCCGACGCCGCAGCGCGGCGAAGCCACGCCCCCTGCCGAGCGCGCCGATTTCGTC
>CAYMRG010000704.1:1973-2779 GCA_964392555.1 uncultured candidatus Brocadiaceae bacterium | reverse complement strand
AGCGGTGACCGCCGGCCGGCAACAGGCTCGCCGTCAGCTCGACCGCACCGCCGCTGTCGTAGGCCTCGGCCAGCGTCAGCGCGGGCAGCAGCCGCGCGTAGTCGCTGCCGCCGAACGCGGCCGGGGCGCCGAGTCCGGTCAGACCGACCGGCACCCCCGGCACCGCCTGAGCCACGGCGGTCGCGAGCTGGCCCACCGCTGCCGCGTACTGCGCGTCGACGAACTCGCGATGCAGGGCGAAGGCGCGCAGGTCGGTCGGCAACTGCGTGTCCAGCAGCTCCCGGCGGCGCACCTGGTCGACGGTCGGCGGGGCGACGTCGTCGAAACTGGTGAACTGCGTGCCCAGCGCCGCATTCAGCGCGTCGAGCTCGGGGAAGCGGCGGCGTGCGAACGCCCGGAACGCGGCGAGGCAGTGCGCGCAGCGGCAGGTATCGAGCGGCGCGTCATGGCGGGTCGCCGACGGTTCGTCGGCGAGCGCGACGAAGCGCAGTCCCGGTCCGGCGACGCGCAGAGCCTCGGCGGCGCCGGCGCGCGCGAGGTCGGCGACGAGGTCCGGCGTGGCGAAGCAGCCGGGCCGCACCAGCGTGGCCGGGTCGCGCGTCGCCTCGTAGGCGCGAGCGACCGGCTGCCATTCGTCATCCCGCAGCTCGAACACTCCCTTGCCGATCGGCTGGTCGAGGTAGTAGCCGAGGCCGTGGGCGGTGGCGAGCGCCGGATCGCGGCCGCGATCGAGCTGCACCGCCGTGAAGCCGGCGGCGCCCGCCCACGCCACCGCGGCGGCAGGATCGCTGCACCACAACACGCGC
>CAYMRG010000704.1:0-1963 GCA_964392555.1 uncultured candidatus Brocadiaceae bacterium | reverse complement strand
CTCGATGGGGTGGGAATGGATCAGGCGGAAGTTCGGCGCCTGGGCCGGCACCAACGCGGCGAACAGCGACATCGCCGCGAGTGCCGGCGGCGCGCCGAACGTCCTGGTCGGTCGCGGCGGGATGCGGCCCGGGGCGCTCATTCGATACCGTAGTCCTTGAGCTTCTCCCACAGCACCTTGCGCGAGATGCCCAGCACCGACGCGGCCTTCGTCCGGTGGCCGCCGACCGCCCGCAGCACCGATTCGAGGTGGCGGCGCTCGGCCTCCACCATCACCTCGCGCAGCGACCGCAGCGTCGTCGGCGGCTCGAGCGCCGCCCGCCGCCCCTTGTCGACCGGCAGCAGGTGCTCCTTCTTCAGAACGGTCGCGCCGCCCGACATCGCGATCGCCTGGGCGATGCGATTCTCGAGTTCGCGGACGTTGCCCGGCCACGAGTAGACGGTCATCGCCTCGAGCACGTCGGTCTTGACCGTGTAGGCCCGCCCGCCGGCGAGCTTCTCGACGAAGTGCTGCACCAGCAGCGGCAGGTCGCCCTCGCGCTCGCGCAGCGGCGGCAGCCGCACCGGCACGACGTTGAGCCGGTAGTAGAGGTCCTCGCGGAACTTGCCGGCGCGCACGTGCTCGAGCAGCGGCACCTTGGTCGCGGCGACGATGCGGATGTCGACCTGCACCAGCGACTCGCCGCCGACGCGCTCGAACTCGCGTTCCTGCAGCACGCGCAGCAGCTTGACCTGCACCGCGAGCGGCATGTCGTCGATGTCGTCGAGGAAGATCGTGCCGCCGTCGGCCATCTCGAAGCGGCCGCGGCGCAGCCGCTGCGCGTCGGTGAACGCACCCTTCTCGTGGCCGAACAGCTCGGTCTCGAGCAGCGTGTCGGGCAGCGCCCCGCACGACAGCGCGACGAACGGCTTGTCCTTGCGACCGCTGAGCTGGTGCAGCGCGCGCGCGACGCGTTCCTTGCCGGTGCCGCTCTCGCCCTCGATCAGCACCGACGCCTCGGTCGGCGCGACCGTGCGGATCGTCTTGACGACGGTCTGCATCGCCCGGCTCTGGCCGATCACGCCCGGCAGACCCTGGCCGTGGTTCGACTGCAGCTGCTCGCGCAGCCGCTGGTTCTCGAACAGCATCGCGCGGAACTTGCCGATCCGCCGCAGCCGCTCGACGACGTGTTCGTTGAGGAACGGCTTCTGGATGTAGTCGTCGGCGCCGAGCCGCATCGCTTCGACCGCGTGTTCGACGGTCGCATAGGCGGTCATCACCAGCACCTCGGTGTCGGGCCGCGCCCGCTTGGCGGCCTGCAGCACCTGCATGCCGTCGGCGCCGGGCAGGCGGACGTCGGTGATGACGACGTCGAAGCTGCGTTGGCCCAGCATCTCGATCGCCTGCTTGCCGTCGGCGCAGTGCTGGACCTCGTAGCCGACCGCCTCGAGGTCGTCCGACAACGTCACGGCGATCGTCTGCTCGTCCTCGACCAGCAGGATGCGCAGCGGACCGTCGGTCATGGCTGGCGCCCTCCGGCGCCCGAATCGTCGCGGCGCCGCCCACCGGCGTCGCGGCGGCCGCCATCGTTCTCGATCGTCGGGGCGGTGGGTTGCGGCCCGTCCTCGAGGCCCGCCAGGCCGCCGCGCAACGTCGTCTCGCCGAACGACACCACCCGGTTGCCGCCTTCGCCGAGGGCGAAGTCGAGCGCGGCCTCGGCCTGCGCCACCAGCGTGTCGAAGAACATCGCCTGGTGCTCGCCGCTGGCCGTGATGCCGATGCTCAGCGACAGCGCCAGCTGGCGACCGTCGACGGCGATCTCGTAGAGGCCGAACATCTGGTGCAGACGCAACGCGACGATCCGCGTCTGCGCGAGGTTCGTGTGCGGCAGGACCAGCAGGTAGCGGTCCTCGTTGGTCATGCCGAGCAGGTCGGCGCCGCGCGTCTTCTCCCGCACCAGCTGGCCGATCGCCGAACGGACGAC
>CAYMRG010000703.1:0-2790 GCA_964392555.1 uncultured candidatus Brocadiaceae bacterium | reverse complement strand
TGTCGGCGTCCTTCATCGCCGCGATCTCGGCCACCGCGAGCGCCTGCACGACCTGCGCGTGCACGGCGTCGCTCTGCTCCTCGTCCAGTTCCTGCCCGGTCGCGCACTGCCACAGCTGCACGACGAACACGGCCGTCGCCGCGCCGAGATCGTGGTCGGCCTGCTGGGCCGCGAGCGCCTCGCGCATCGCCTTGCCGCCCTGCTCGAGCACCTCCAGCACCTGCTCCTGCGGCACCTCTTCGGTCGCCAGGTCCTTCGCCAGCTCGGGGAAGTAGACCCACCGCCGCTTCGGCTGGAAGTTCAGCTCCGGCCGCAACAGCGCCGCGGCGTCGCCCGCCTGCTCCGGCGCCCGCTGCGCGGTCAGGGTGTGCAGACGCGCCCGCCACGGCGCGTCCGCCTGGGCGGCGACGGTGGCAGCGACGGGACCGAGCAGGGCAACGAACAGGAACGGCCGGAGGATCGACATGCGCAAGGGACAGCGGCATCGATCGGCGAACGACACGCCGCGACCGGAGCGCGTCAGCCGGGTCCGTCGGCGAGCCGATGGCGTGGCGGGTTGCCGGCGGCATGATGACGGCATGGACCCGCACGGCAAGGAGCCCGTCAACCTCGTCGAGAGGAACCCGGACGGTTCGTTCACCAAGGAGACCCTGACGCGCGCGATCAAGGCGCTGAAGAAGCGCATGGAGCTGACGCGCCTCGACGACGAGTCGCGGCTCGGCCACGACGCGATGAGCAAGGGCGGCCACTCCGGCATCGTCGCGGTCAAACCGCCGACGCAGTATCCGGCCGAGGTCTGGCAGGCGCTCGAGCAGAAGGGGCGCGTCCGCATCGACCGCAACGGCCTGGTCGAACTGATCGAACAGCCGAGCAATCCCTAGCGGCGCCGCGCGCCGATGCCGTAGTCCCCGCACCGGCAGAGTCATGGCCCTCCCCTTCCCCGTGCGCAGCCTGCTGCAGCGGCTCGGCTCGCACCTGCGGCCCGCGCGCGGCCCGCGGCAGGCCCGGCTCTACTGCGTCGGCGGACCGCGCACCGGCACGCACTCGGTCGCGGCGATCTTCGATCGCACGGTGCGGTCGCGGCACGAAGCCGACTTCCGCGCCTCGACCGACCTCGTCGTCGGCCACCACGAGGGGCGCGTCACGTTCGACGAGCTGCGCGCGTTCGTCCGCCGCCGCGACGAACGGTTGCGGCTCGACGTCGACTCGTCGCACGTCCACATGTTCCTGATCGACGCGATCCGCGCCGAGTTCGAAGACGCGAGGTTCCTGCTGACGATCCGCGATTGCTACACGTGGGTCGACTCGGCGCTGAACCACACGCTGAGCTCGCGCAAGTGGTCGGCCGCGGACCGTCGCTACCTCGAGTTCTACTTCGACGCCGCGAACCTCACCTGGTCGCCGCACGATGCGTTCCTGCGCGACCTCGGCCTGCTCAGCATCGACTGCTACCTCGCCGCCTGGAGCCGGCACAACGCGACCGCGCTGGCCAACGCGCCGGCCGATCGCCTGCTGGTCGTGCGGACCGACGAGATCTCGCGCCGCCTCGCCGACATCGCGACGTTCGCCGGCCTGCCCGCCGAACGCATCGTCCCCGGCTTCCGCGCCCGCGGCACGGCGCGCGCCTCGCACGACGTGCTGCGCCGCGTCGACCCGGCCTTCCTCGCCGACCGCGTCGCGGCCCACTGTGCCCCGCTGATGGAACGCTACTTCCCGGGCATCCGTTCGCTCGCCGACGCACGCGCGGCGCGCCGCGACGTCTAGCAAGTACCGAACGTCAGAACGCCCTTCGGCGGTAACCAACGCGACGTCTGTCTCTAGGGAGTGGTGCCGCGCAGAACCTGCCTTCGCCGGCCCTCGTCGATCCCAGGAGGAAGAACCATGCCTACCGTGCGCTCCGCAGCGGCCACGCTGCTGTCACTCTGGTTCGTTGCCAACGCCGTCGAGGCCCAGATCGCGACGCTGATGCTGCCGGCCACGGACGTGCGCAGCGTCGTCGTGATCGGCGGCGGCCGGGCCGTCGTCTGCAGCCATCAGGACGGGGTCCAATACCATGTCGATCTGACGAACCCCGCAGCACCGGCGCTGCTGGCGACGTTCAACCCGCCGTTCGGCGACCAGTGGTACGACGGCGAATTCACGCCGGACTTCGGTGGTCGCCTGTTCACCGGCCACCGCTTCGGCGGGCTCGTCATGCTCGACGTCGGCAACCCGCTGACCCCGGTCGTCGCCGCGACCGACCCTTCGATCTACCACTACCGCGGGCTGCGCTATCGCACCTTCGGCGGCCAGAGCCTGCTCTACTACGCCGAGCACAATTGGGGGCTCGCGGTCTATGCCGTCGGCGCCACCTCATTGACGCGCCTCTGGACCGACTTCCACAACGGCTGGAACGACGCAAACGGCATGGAGGTCGTCGGCAGCCACCTCTACCTGTTCGGCAGCCCCTTCTACCTGCCGGGCACCCGCGAGCTGAAGACCTACGACCTCGCCAATCCGACGGCGCCCGCGCTCGTCGACACGCTCGCCACCTTCGCCGCCGCGGGCCCGGCCTACGGGCATTGCCAGCTGCGCGCCGCCGGCCTGGGCATGCACCTGCTGGCGGCGCGGCAGGTGGACGGTCTGGACCTCATCGACCTGACGAATCCCGCGGCGCCGCTCGCGACGCAGATCGTGCCGCCGATCTCCGGCCTGTCGGTGTGGGGCACGTTCTCGTACCCCAACGACACCGTGTCCATCGCCTACGGCGTGGTCTACGGACCGGGCATCCGCATCCCGCTGTGGTCGATC
>CAYMRG010000702.1:0-2808 GCA_964392555.1 uncultured candidatus Brocadiaceae bacterium | reverse complement strand
CTCCGCGCGGCTTCGGGTCGCCTTCCTTGCAGGACGACGAAATCGGCGCGCTCGCGTGGAGTGGGGTGCTTCGCTGGGGTGCGGCGGGTGCTGAGAAATGCGGCTAGCGGCTGAGTTCGGCGCGGAAGCCGTTCGACATCGCGAACCCGCCGGGCGCGGCGGTGTCGAGGATGAGTCCCTGCGCGAACAGCGGGATGCCGGCGAGGCTCGGCGTCGACGGCAGCGCGAGCGGGGTCTGTCCCTGGCCCGCGCCGGGTACGCCGACCGCACCGCCGAGCAACACGAGCGGGATGATGCCGATCGTCGCCGGATCGACCCAGAGCAGGCCGCCGAGCACCGGGACACCGGGCAGCGGCGCGAGCGCGATCGGGATCAGGCCGATGCCGCCGCCGAGGCCGTTGCCGAGCACCAGCGCCCAGTTGCCGTTGCCGAGCACCGGGAACGTCTGCATGCCGAGCACCGGCACGCGGCCGCCGGCGCCGGCGGTGCCGGTGCCGTACGCCGCCGCCACGGCGCACTGGCGCATGGCGAACAGCAGGTTGGTGGCGTTGCCGAGCGCGCGGCCGATGAGGTAGCGACCGTTCGCCGAGACGTCGAGTGCTAGCGTGCTGGCCCCCGACGTCAGTTGCAGCGCGCCGCTGGAGCCGAGCGTCGCGGTGCCGCCCGGTGTCCACGGGTTCAGCGTCTGTCCGAGCGGGTTGGCTTCGGCGAGCACGCCGTTACCGTTCCAGGTGCCCGCGCTGCTGCTGGTCGCCGCGAACGTGAGTTCGGCCAACTGCGTGGTGCTGCGCGGCAGCGCTGGGCCGGCGCCCAAGGTGTAGCCCGCGGCGTGCAGGCCGTAGCGGCCGGCGAGGTCGTGGAAGTCGTAGCTCGGGCCGATCCGCACCGCGATCGCCAGGCCGACCTCGCTGCCGGTGGTGCCCGCGTAGCCCGCGAACAGCATTTGCCCGTCGTCGGACATGCCGCCGCGGTCGCTGTCGATCGTCACCGCGCCGTCCGGGGCCACCGTGTAGTTGCCGACGTCCGTGTGCGGCGTCGTCGTCGAACCGGCCGCCGTCGCCACCATCTCCATGCCGGCGGCCGTGAACCCGCCGACGCCGTCGAACGTGATGACGCCCCACATCGCCGTCGTCTCGAGTGCGGCGCCGACCAGGTGCAGATGTTGGCCGGCGTAGGCGAAGCTGCCGTTCAACGAGGCGACGCTCTTGCCACTGCTCTTCGCCACGGCGAGCACCGCCAGCGCCTCCGGATCGGCGTCGGCGCGCGCCGTGTGCAGCAGCGAACCGTCGGGCGCGATCCACAGGTCGATCAGCTTGGTGCCCGGGTTCGCCGGGTCGAGGTCGAACACCGCCTGGCCGTCGGGGCGAACGAAGTAGGTGCCGGCGAACGGGTCGTTCGGCGTGAACACGGTGCCACTCGGCGTGACCTCCCACGTGTCGAAGGCGCCGGATATCGCGCCGCCGAGGTGCAGGTCCAGACTGCCGAACTGGGCCAGCAGGGCCACTGCGCCGCCGGGTGCGGCGATCGTCGCGCTGTAGACGCCGACGTGGTAGCTGCGCTGCAGATCGAGGACGCTCGGCGCCGACTGCGCGATGGCGGCGGTGCCGAGCACGAGAATGGTGGCGGTCGAAAGCGTTCGCATGGCGGTTCCCCGGCGGTTGCCGCATGGTAGCGCGCCAGGGTCCGACGCGGGCGTCCGCGCGGTCGGCCCCGGTCAGTGCGCGTCGATCGCGAACCCGTCGCTGACGACGAGGCCGGACGGCAGCAGTGTGACGCCCTGTGCGTAGAGGGTCACTGGCCGGACGGCTGCCGGCAGCGGCAGGCTCGCGGGATTCGCGGCGCTCGGCAGCAGGATCAGGTCGGGCGACGGCAGCAGGATGCACGGCAAACCCGCGAAGGCGCCGAGCACCAGCGGCTGCGGCGACAGGCCGAGCACGACCAGTGCGAGTTCGCCGCCGTAACCCTGGGGCGTGAGCTGGATGCCGGTGCCCGGGAAGATGGGAGCCGCGACGGGCGCCGGGGTCGGCGTCACGCCCCGGCATTCGCTGACCATCTCGGTGATCGTCAGGCCATTGTCGGGCGTCAGGGCGAATTCGAGGGCGTTGGTCACGGCGACGCTGCTGCCGCTCGCGGCCGCATCGACGATCACCCGCACGCGTAGCGGCTGCGGCCCGAAGGTGCGCGCGAGCACGGTCGGCGCCTGCGTCGGCGGATCGACGACATCGATGACGCCGTCGTTGTCGTAGTCGAGCAGGATGCTGGGCGCCGTTGCGCCGCCCGAGACCTGCTGGTGGTTGGTGATCGTGAGCAACGCCGCAACGCTGGTCGCAGCCGTGAACTCGAGGAGGAACTCGTGCGGACCGGCATGCGCGGTGAACGCCGGGCCGCTGGCCACAGCGCTCAGGCTGTGTTCGATCCGCGCGAAGCTGCCGCTCGTGCTTGCGTTGCCCAGGTAGGTCCACGTGAGGGACGCGCCACCGGCGTTGCCGGGCAGGCTCGCGTCGAACCCGTCGAATGGCGCGAGCGGCCCCGCGGGCCGGTTGGCCAACACGCTATTGGTGCCGTCGGCTGCCTGCAGCGTGAGCGGCGTGAGCGCCGACACGGCAACCCCGACGGATTGCGCCGCCAGCGAACCCAACAGGAAGAGGACGGACGCGAGCTTCGCCGCTGGTTTCATGCGAGTGCCCCTTGGTGTGCGGAGTAGCGCGCGGCAACGGTGGGGTAACGGCCGAGCGCGCCGCTTTCGCCGTCCAGCGGCGTCGGGCTTCCCCGAAGCGTGCTCGGCGGGGCGCAGGCCCCGCCTCCGCG
>CAYMRG010000701.1:0-2811 GCA_964392555.1 uncultured candidatus Brocadiaceae bacterium | reverse complement strand
ATTCCGCCGAGTGCGGCGACGAGGAAGCGGCAGGGAGTCATGACGAGCGGACCGGAGAGGAGGGGGCGGAGTTCACTTGGCCTGGGCGGCATGGCGCACGCCGTAGCGGTTGCGTTCGGCGTCGCCGAGCGGTGCGAGCGGCAGGCGGGCGGCGACGGCGACGGGATCCGTCGGCCAGATGCAGGTGGTGCCGTCGCTGGCGGCGGTGGCGACCCAGGCGCCGTCGCGGCTCAGCGCGCCGCAGGTGACGGTGCCGCGATGGCCGCGGAAGGTCAGCAGCTCGCTGGCGGACGCGACGTCCCAGAGCTGGGCTTCGGCGCTGCCGGCCGCGCCGCAGGTCAGCACGCGGCGGCCGTCGGGTGCGAACGTCGCGCCCTGCAGCGCCTGGCCGGCCGCGAACGTCGCGACGACGTGGCCGTCGAGGTCCTGCAGCAGCGCGCGGCCGTCGCGACCGCAGCTCAGCAGGCTGCGGCCGTCCGGCGCGAAGCGCACGACGGTGATCGGCGCGCCGTGTGCGAGCGTGCCGCGCGGCGTGCCGTCGGCGGCGCGCCACAGCCGTACGCTGGTCGCCTTGTTCTCGACGGTCGCGAGCACCGAGCCGTCGCCGGACAGGTCGGCGGCGACGATCGCCGCGGGCAGCGGCAGCGCCAGCGCCTGCGACTGGTCGTTGGTGTTCCACAGCACCGCGAGGCCGTGCGGCAGGTCGTCGCCGGCGGTGCCGTCGCGGCCGGCCCCGGCACCGGCGCTGAGCAGGCGCGAGCCGCCGGCGGCGAAGCGGACGACCGGCACGCGGCCGCGGTGCGCGCGCAGCACGTAGAGCGGCGCGCCGTCGCCGAGGCGGTGCACGGCGACCACGCCGTCGACCGTGCTCGCGGCGATCCGTTCGCCGGCCTCGTCGACGTCGAGCGCCTGCACCGGATTGCCGAGCGGCGGCGATTCCCAGGCGAGGCGGGCGTCGCGCGCGTTCCACAGGCGCAGCCGTTCGTCGTCGCCGGCGGTGGCGACGTGCTCGCCGCTGCGGTCGAAACAGGTCGCCGGCACGCTGCCGGGCTGGCGCAGCGTGACGACGCCGCGCGCGTCGCCGAGGTCCCAGACGATCGCGCCCTGCTGCGTCGTCGCCAGCACGCGGCGGCCGTCCGGGTCGAAGCTCGCGCCGCTGATCGCGCCGCCGACCTCGTAGCGCAGCACCTCGCTGCCGCCGCTGGCGTCGTAGAGCCGCACCACGCCGTCGCGACCGGCGACCACGGCGAGCTGGCCGCTCGGGTCGTAGCCGACCGCGAGCACGGCGTCGCCGGCGCCGAGGAACGTGCACTCCTCGCGCGCCGTGAACCCGCCCCGGCCGTCGCCGACCAGTCGCCACTGGCGGGCCGTGCGGTCGTCGCTGCCGCTCACCAGACGGTCGCCGTCGGCGCCGAACACGACCGTGCCGACCGCGCGGCTGTGCTGCATCGTCGCCAGCAGGCGCCCGTCGGCGACCGCGTAGACGCGCACCGCACCGTCGAGGCACGCGGTCGCGACGCGTTCGCCGTTCGCCGCGAACGTGATCCCGCGCACGCGGTCGCCGTGGCCGGCGAGTTCGGCGACGACCTCGCCGGTCGCCGCGCGCCACAGGCGCACGACGCCGGCGTCGCCGCCCCAGGTGGCAGCGAGGTTGCCGTCGGGGGACAGCGCCGCGGCGACGACGTGCTGCGGGTGGACGACCGCGGGGCCGAGCGGTTCGCCGCTGGCGGTGTCCCAGACGCGCGCCTCGTGCGGTCCGGACTTGCCGTAGCTGGTGACCAGCGCGCGCGCGCCGCGCGCATCGACGCTCAGCGAGGAGACGACGCCGGCGACGCGCCAGGTCTGCAGCAACGCGCCGTCGCGGCAGCGCCAGACGCGCACGGTGCCGTCGGCGCCCGCCGTCGCGATCCGTTCACCGGCCTGCAGGAAGCGCGGATCGGTGACCCAGGTGTTCGGCTCGTGGTCGGTGAGCACCCGCACCTGCGTGCCGGTCGCCGCGTCCCACAGCTGCACCTGGCCATCGCTGCCGGTGGTCGCGATGTGCTGGCCGTCGGGCGACCAGCGCGCGGCGAGCACGCGGCCGCGGTGACCGGCCAGGGTCGTCGTGCGGCAGCCGCTGCCGAGCGCCGCGAGCACCGCCGAACGGGTCTCGGCCGAACTGCGCAGCCGGTCGGCGGCGAGCGCCAGCAGCACGCCGAGCCGGCGGTTGCCGGCCAGCGCCTGGTTGCTGCGCTGCACCAGCAGCGCGGCCTCGGCGACGTCGGTCTTCTCCTGCGTCGCGGCGCGCTCGCTCTTCTCGTAGTAGAGCGCGAGCCGCGTGCGCGTCGGCTCGTCGTTGCGCCGCTGCAGCGCGTCGTTGACGAGCGCGATCGCGCGGTCGAGTTCGCCGGCCGCGGCGCGCTGCTCGGCGGCCGCCAGCAGCTGATCGGCCTGCTGGGCGTCGGCGTGGGCGCGGTACCAGACGATGCCCAGCACCGCGGTCAGCACCAGCAGCGCCGCGGCGGCGATCGCCGAGCCGGTGCGGTGGCGACGCAGCCACTTGCCGAGGCGCGAGACCGCCCCGGCCGGGCGCGCGTGGATCGGTTCCCAGCGCAGGAAGCGCTGCAGATCGGCCTCCAGCTCGGCGGCGGACTGGTAGCGGTTCTGCGGATCCTTCTCGATCGCCTTCTGCACGATCGTGACCAGGTCGCGCGGCACCTTCGGGTTGCGCCTTTGCAGCGGCACCGGCTCCTTGAAGCAGATCTCGTAGACGATCTGCTGCAGGTTCTTGCCGTCGAAGCTGAACAGCAGGGTGCGCGAGCGATCGATGCG
>CAYMRG010000700.1:363-2818 GCA_964392555.1 uncultured candidatus Brocadiaceae bacterium | reverse complement strand
GCGCAACGACCCTGCGACTGCGAACGGGGGGGACGTATTCCATGATGCGGCCCGACCGCGTCGTCTACACGACCGATGACCCCGCGGAGATTGCCGAGCTCGTGGCGTTGCTGCAGTTCCCGTCGGGTTACGCGAGGTCGTACGGGGCCGGGTGCGAAGATCGGGGCGTGATGCAGTTCTTCGGTGAGGACGGGGCCCTCCTCGCCGAGATCGGCACGTGGAGCGGCTTCGACTTCCGCTGCCCGGCGGCATGGGGCGAGCAGCTGCCGCGCAACGCGTCGGCTGCCGGCGCCATCGCGCTGCAGCAATGGCTCGCTGCGCGCGGTCTCGTGGCGGAGCGCCCGAGCAACGATCGCATCCTGGGCATCGAAAGGGAGGCGACCGTGCGGACATACTTGCGGAAGTGAAGAACCGACATGCATCGTGTCCGTCCCGGCGCGCCGCGCGCGCGTTGCTGGCCTGCGGCGTCGCGGCGGCGGCGATGACGTCGTGCCGTGGAACGGCGGCCGGTCACCGCGCCGACGAAGATCCCGCCGCGCCGCTGCGCCAGGTGCTGGCACTGGTCGACCGCGAGTACGTGCGCGAGGTGCCGGCCGACGGGCTGGTGGCGGCGGCACGCGATGCGATGCTGGCGTCGCTCGATCCCTATGCGAGCTACTTCGACGCCGCCACCTATGCGGAGCTGAACGTCGTGCTCAGCGGCAGATTCGGCGGCGTCGGCATGCGGCTCGATTTCGACGCAAACCGCAAGGTCTATTTCGTGCGCGGACCGCTGCTCGGCTCGCCGGCGCTGGCCGCCGGCGCGCGCGCGGGCGACGTGATCGACGCGATCGATGGCGAGGCGATCGGCAACCTGACCATGGACGAGGTGCTGGCGCGGCTGCGCGGCGAGGCAGGCCGCGAGGTCGCACTCGGCATCCTGCGCGGCGTGGAACGGCTGACGTTGCCCATCGTGCGCGCAGCGATTCCTGCGTCGACCGTTCGCGGCTGGTGGCGTGACGAAGCCGGGCAATCGCAGCATGGTCTGCCGGGCACCGACGTCGCCTACCTGCGCATCGGCTACTTCGGGCCGACCACGGCAGGCGAGGTCGAACGCGCCCTCGCTGCGATCGCGGCGAGCGACGCGCGCGCGATCGTGATCGACCTTCGCCACGGACCGGGCGGGCTGTTGCGCGCGGCGATCGACGTCGCCGACCTGTTCCTCGAGCGCGGCACGATCGTCACGCTGCAGCGGCGCGGTCTGCCCGTGGCGGAGATGCCGGCTACGCCCGGCGTCGCGACGACCCTGCCGCTCGCGATCCTCGTCGATCGCGAGACCAAGTCGGCGTCGGAAGTCCTCGCCGCGAGCCTGCAGGACCACCGCCGCGCGGTCGTCGTCGGCGAGCGTTCGTACGGCAAGGGCAGCGTGCAGAAGCTGTTTCCGCTGGCCGATGGCGGAGCCGTCCGGCTGACCGTCGAGCACTACCTGCCGCCATCGGGTCGCGCGATCGAACGGCACTTTCCCGGCAGCGACCCGAACGTCGGCGGCGTGTGGCCGGACCAGGGCCTGGCGCTGGAGCTGGCCGCCGCGGACGTCGCGGCGATCGGCGAGGCGCTGCTGCGCGACGATGCGGAGATCGGCGTCGTCGGCCAGCCTTCGCCGGCAAAGCCGTTGGCCGCGGATCGCGCGTTGGCGACAGCCTGCGCGGCACTCGTGCGCGCGCCGCGCTCCGCAGCGGTCAAAACGAGCCGACCGTCAGCGCCAGCGCATTCGTCGCCGTGACCTGCAGCACGGTGCCGATGGCATCCACCTCGAGCGGGACCATCTGGTGGTGGAACGTGGTGCCGACGATCGTCGGCGAACTCGGCAGGACGAACGACTCGTCGACGCGGCCATTGGCCGCGACGTGGAGTTGCAGGAGGTCCGGCGTCACCAGCAGGTCGCATCCCGCCGAGGCCTGCGCGAGCAACCCCTGCAGTGGCAGGACACCTTGCGGGATGGCGCCGAGGCCGGAGACCGCGACGACCAGCGCCGTGCCCGGCAGGCCGCTGGCGCGCGCCCGGAACGTGGCATCGACCCAGGGCAGGGTCTGCGCCATGAGCACGTTGCCGCCACCGCTGCTCGGGCAGCCGACACCGGTCACCGTGGCGGCGGCCGGGCACGTCGTCACCAGCCGCGCGAAGTAGACCGACAGCGTGGTGCCGGCGTGCGTGAACCAGCCGCTGGCCGCGACCTCGGTGCCCGCCAAGGCCAGGCACGGAACGCCGCCGTCGGTGCCACCGCCGGCCGTCGACCACGTGCTGCCGTCCCAACGCATCACGCCGGGTGCCTGGTCGATGCCGGCCAGCAGGTCGCCGTTCGGCAAGGTCGTCAGCGTTAGCACGTTCGCCGGCAGGCCACCGCCGAGCGCCGACCACGCGCTGCCGTTCCAGCGCGCCACGCGGTTGACGGTCACGCCACCGGCCGTCGTGAATT
>CAYMRG010000700.1:0-353 GCA_964392555.1 uncultured candidatus Brocadiaceae bacterium | reverse complement strand
CGCGATCAGGTCGCCGTTCGCCAGGACCGCCAGCGCGTCGACCGACCCGTAGCCCAAGCCCGTACCGAGTGGCCACCAGGCCGAGCCGTCCCATCGTGCGATGTGGAACGCGCCGCCACCGCCAGCGGTGGTGAAAGCGCCGCCAGCCACCACGTCGCCGTTCGGCAGCGTTGCCAAGGCATGCACGCCGGAATCGAGGCCTGCGCCGAGCGGCGACCACGCGGTGCCGTCCCAACGCGCGATGGCGTTGCCAGGCGCGGGCATGGCCTGTTGGAAGTAGCCGCCGGCGATCAGGTCCCCGTTGGCCAGCGCCGTCAGCGCACGCACCGAGTGCGGCGGCAGGCCGCCGCCGA
>CAYMRG010000699.1:0-2833 GCA_964392555.1 uncultured candidatus Brocadiaceae bacterium | reverse complement strand
GTTGTTCGTCTGCCTGTTCCCGACGACGATCGGCGCGCTGGTGAGCGCCATCGGCATCAGCGGCATCGACCGCCTGCTGCAGCGCAACGTCCTGGCGACCAGCGGTCGGGCCGTCGAAGCTGCGGGCGACGTCGACGTGCTGCTGCTCGACAAGACCGGCACGATCACCCTCGGCAATCGCGAGGCCACCGACTTCCTGCCGGCGCCGGGGATCACGCGCGACGAGCTGGCGCACGCGGCGGCGCTGGCCTCGCTCGCCGACCAGACCCCGGAAGGCCGCAGCATCGTCACGCTCGCCAAGCAGCGCTGTGGCCTGCGTCTCACGCGCGAAGCCATCGGCCCGGCGACCTTCGTCGCGTTCTCCGCGGCGACGCGCATGAGCGGCGTCGACCTCACCGATGCGTCGCACCCGCGCCGGATCCGCAAGGGCGCCGCACCCGCGATCCAGGCGTTCGTGCACGCCGGCGGCGGCACCGTGCCGCAGCCGGTCCAGGCCGTCGTCGAGGACGTCGCGCGCGGTGGCGGCACGCCGCTGGTCGTCGCGACGGCCGAACGGGTGCTCGGCGTCGTGCAGCTCAAGGACGTCGTCAAGGGCGGCATCCGGCAACGCTTCGCCGCCCTCCGCGCGGTCGGCATCCGCACGGTCATGGTGACCGGTGACAACGCCCTGACGGCCGCCGCGATCGCCGCCGAAGCCGGTGTCGACGCGTTCCTCGCCGAGGCCACGCCCGAGATCAAGCTGGCGCGTATCCGCGAGGAACAGGCCGCCGGCAGGCTCGTCGCGATGACCGGCGACGGCACCAACGATGCTCCGGCACTCGCGCAGGCCGACGTCGGTGTCGCGATGAACACCGGCACGCAGGCCGCGCGGGAGGCCGGCAACATGGTCGACCTCGACAGCAACCCGACCAAGCTGCTCGACATCGTCGAGATCGGCAAGCAGCTGATCATGACGCGCGGTGCGCTGACGACGTTCAGCCTCGCCAACGACGCCGCGAAGTACTTCGCCATCCTGCCGGCGATGTTCGTCGGCGTCCACGCCAGCGGCACTGCCCGCGGCCCGCTGGCCGGGCTCGACGTGATGCACCTGCACTCGCCGCAGAGCGCGATCCTCAGCGCGGTCGTGTTCAACGCGCTGATCATCGTCGCCCTGATCCCGATCGCGTTGCGCGGCGTCCGCTACCGACCGACCGCTGCCGCGACCGCCTTGCGCAGGAACCTGCTGCTCTACGGGCTCGGCGGCCTGCTGCTGCCGTTCGCCGGCATCAAGGCCCTCGATCTGCTGCTCACCTTCGTCCACGCCGCCTGATCGCCATGCCCGCCGTCTACCTGCTGTTCGTCGTCGCGGTGTCCGCGCTGCTCTCCTGGCCGCTCGGTCGCTACCTCGCGTGGGCCATGGACGCCCGCCACGACCACGGCCTCGCCGCCGCGCTCGGTCGAGCCTGCGAACGAATGCTGGGCCTTGGGCGCCCCGCGGTCGCAGCGAGCTGGCGCGGCTACTTCGGCGCGATGCTGCTCGTCAACGGCATCGCCTTCGTCGTCGCATTCCTGCTGCTGTGCTGCCAGGCCTGGTTGCCCTGGAACCCCGACCACCGGCCGGCGATCGGCTTGGACCTCGCGTTCCACACGGCCGCTTCGTTCGTCACCAACACCGACCAGCAGCACTACGCCGGCGAAGCGACGATGAGCCACCTGTCGCAGGTCGCGGCGCTGATGTGGCTGCAGTTCATGTCGGCCGCGACCGGGCTCGCGGCGTTGACGGCGCTGGCACGCGCGTTGGCCGGACGTTCGCCCGGCGACTTCTGCCGCGACGCCCTCCGCGCGATCGTGTTCGTCCTGCTGCCGCTGGCGACGCCGCTCGCGCTCGGCCTGGCCGCGGCCGGCGTGCCGATGACGCTCGACGGCGCCGTGACCGCGACGACGCTCGAAGGCGCCACGCAGACGATCAGCCGCGGCCCGGTCGCCGCGTTCCTGGCGATCAAGCAGCTCGGCACCAACGGCGGGGGCTTCTTCGGCGCCAACAGCGCCCACCCGTTCGAGAATCCGGGCTTCTGGACCGACACCGTGACGCTGGTCGCGATCCTCGTGTTGCCGATGGCCTGCGTCTGGTTGTTCGGCCGCATCGTCGGCGACCGACGTCACGCCGCCACGCTGTTCGCCGTGATGCTGGTCCTGCTGCTCGGCAAGGCCACGTTCGCGATCGCCACCGAGCACGCGCCGACCGTCGCGTTCCGCGGCCTGCCGATCGCGGCGGACGTCGGCAACCTCGAAGGCAAGGAGCTGCGGTTCGGCGCCACCGCGGCGCCGTTGTGGGCCGTCGCCACCACCGCGACCAGCAACGGCTCGGTCGACTGCATGCACGACAGCCTCGCGCCGCTGACCGGCCTGGCGCCGTTGGCAGGCATGTGGCTGAACGCGACCTTCGGCGGCGTCGGTGTCGGCATGGTCAACATGGTCCTCTACGCCGTCCTCGCCGCGTTCCTGGCCGGCATGATGGTCGGTCGCACCCCGGAGTACCTGCAACGCCGGATCGAGGTTCGCGAGGTGCGTTGCGCGGTGCTCGCGCTGCTGACCCACGCCCTGCTGATCCTGGTCGGCACGGCCCTGTTCGCCGGCACCGATCTCGGCCGCTCGACCGTCGCGGATCGCGGCCCCCACGGCTTCACCGAGATCCTCTACGAGTTCTCGTCGGCGGCGGCCAACAACGGCTCGGGCAAGGCCAGGCCACTGGTTTCGACCAAGATGCCATCCAGGCTTTCAGCGCGGTCCAGCAGGGTCTGCATGGTTGGGAGGAAGTCGTCCTGCACCGTGCAGCAGAGGCAGCCATTGGCCA
>CAYMRG010000698.1:0-2837 GCA_964392555.1 uncultured candidatus Brocadiaceae bacterium | reverse complement strand
CGAACGACAGCGCGACCTGGGCTGCGCGGTGGAAGATCTGCTCGGCGATCGAACGGAACTGCGGCACCGAGATCTGCTGCCGCGGCACCGCGCGGTAGCTCGGCAGGCTGAAGTGGCACATCACGCAGCGCAGGTTGCACTGGTTGGTGATGTCCATCTCGATCTTCAGCGGCCGGAACGCGAGCTTGCGCGCGATCGAGCCGTCGGCGACCGCCTGCCGCACCGCGTCGTCGCTGCCGCACCGGCCGCGCGCCGCGTCGACGCCGCGCCGCAGTTCGTCGCCGGTCGGCGCGCGCAGCGCCCACTGGCGCCATTCGGCCTCGAGCCGCTCGCGCAGTGGCTGGACGACCGTGCGATGCTCGACCGAAGCCCGCAGCTCGGCCTCGACCCAGGCCGCGTCCGGTGCCCCGCGCACCAGCGCCGCGACGGCGTCGGCTTCGGGCTCCCGCAACAGCACGTTGCGATAGGCCCGCACGACTTGGGAAGCATCGATCATCGCTCCATCACCCGGACCTGCGCTATCGTGGGCCGAGCATGGCCAAGATCACCTTCAAGGGCAATCCCGTCACCACCTCCGGCGACCTGCCGAAAGTCGGCGCCGCCGCGCCGGAGTTTTCGCTGGTCAAGAACGACCTCGCCGCGATCACCCGCAAGGACGTCGCCGGCAGGCACGTCGTCCTCAACATCTTCCCCAGCATCGACACCGGCGTCTGCGCGACGTCGGTGCGCACGTTCCACCAGCACGCCGCCAAGCTGACGAACACCGTCGTGCTGTGCGTGTCGATGGACCTGCCGTTCGCGATGAAGCGCTTCTGCGGCGCCGAGGGCATCGACAAGGTCACCACCGCGAGCGGCTTCCGCGGCGCGCTCGGCGGCGGCGACTTCGGCAAAGCGTACGGAGTGATGATGCAGGACGGGCCGTTGGCGGGCCTCTACGCGCGCGCCGTGGTCGTCTTCGACCCGACCGGCAAGGTCGTGCACAGCCAGCTGGTGCCCGAGATCGCGCAGGAACCGAACTACGCCGAAGCGCTGGCGACGATCCGCTGACGCGCGCCGGACACGACACCCGCTGACCGCGTCACGCCGCGAGTTCGCCGCTCGGCCCGACCGGCCCGCGCGCGACCACGGCGCCCTGCTCGTCGAGTTCGAGCGCGCACAGCGCGACCTTCGGGTCGTGCGTGAAGAACAGCCGCCCGCCGCGCCGCTGCAGATCCGCCAGCAGCGCGGTCTTCTCGTCGATCAGCAGCTCGGGATAGCGGTCGTAGCCCATCGTGATGGCGCGCCGCACCCACGGCATGCCCGGCACGAGGTCGGCGCAGAACAGGATCGGACCGCCGGGTGCCACGACCTCGGTCAGCACCATGCCCGGCGTGTGGCCGTCGCTGCGGTGCAGCCGGTAGCCATCGCCGAGCGTGGCGCTGCGCTCGCCGGCGACGCGCTCGAGCCGCCCGGTCGCCTCGAGCAGCGGCTGCAGCTCGGGCACGAAGCTGGCGCGATCGCGCGGATGCGGGCGCAGCGCCCGCTGCCACGCCTCGGCGCCGACCACGTAGCGCGCGTTCGGGAACACCAGCGACGGCGGCTGGCCATCGCCGTAGGCCGCGAGCACGCCGCCGGCATGGTCGAAGTGCAGGTGCGACAGCACGACGATGTCGACGTCCGCGGGGCGCACGCCGACCGCGGCGAGGTTCTCGAGCAGCACATGGTGCGCCTCCTGGACGCCGAAGCGGCGCCGCAGCTCGGGCGCGAAGAACGCGCCGATGCCGGCCTCGAGCAGCACCGTGCGACCGCCGCTCTCGCGTACCAGCAGGCAGCGGCAGGCGAGGTCGATGCGGTTCTGCTCGTCGACTTCGGCCCAGCGCGCCCACAACGCCTTCGGCGCATTGCCGAACATCGCGCCGCCGTCGAGTTTCTGCGAATTGCCGAGGATCGCCCAGAGCTTCACCGGCGCATCGTAGCGGCGAACCGCGCGCCGACCAGCGCGCACCTCGGCGCCCCTGGGGACATCCAGTAGGGGCCGCGCGGCGGCATTCGCGGCGCGCGCTCAATCGGCCGCAGCGACGTCGTCGATAGCCGTGGCAGCCCAGCGCATGCCATGACGTCCATCTGTCGCAGCAACCTGTTCGCCCCCCTGCTGATCGTCGGCATGCCGTTCGCGATCGTGATCGCGCTCGCCTGGCCGCGCATCGGCACGAACCGCGCCACGGCCATGCTCGCGACCACAGCGGTCGCCACGGCGATCGCCGTGGCCACCTACTGCCGCGGCGCCCGCAGCAGCGGCCGCCTGACGGAGCTGACCGGCGACCTGCGGCGCATGGCCGACGGCTCGGCCTCGCTCGCGCAGTACTACGAGAGCCATGCGGTCGGCGGCGACGACGCGCTGCAGAGCGCGCTCAACGAGTTCCTGGCGAAGGTCCACATGACGATGCTCGGCGTCCGCAACTGCGCGACGCAGCTCGAGGCGGGCATGCGCGAGGTCAAGACCAACAGCACGACCGTCGCTTCGGGCGCACAGCAGCAGGCGACCTCGCTGCAGTCGATCTCGGCGGCGCTCGAGGAGATCTCGACCGTCGTCGCGCGCAGCGCGCAGAGCGCCCAGGACGCCAGCGGCCAGGCGCGCACCGGCGAGGCGAGCGCGCAGAAGGGCTCGACGGCGATGCAGCGGATGGTCGAGGCGATGGCGGCGATCCAGGCTTCCAGCAACGAGATCTCGCGGATCATCAAGGTCATCGACGACATCGCGTTCCAGACCAACCTGCTCGCGCTCAACGCGGCGGTCGAGGCCGCGCGCGCCGGCGAGGCCGGCAAGGGCTTCGCCGTCGTCGCCGAGGAGGTCCGCA
>CAYMRG010000697.1:0-2843 GCA_964392555.1 uncultured candidatus Brocadiaceae bacterium | reverse complement strand
CATCACGTAGGTGCGCAGGTGCCAGAGGCCGGCACGGTGCAGCGCGACCATCTCGTCGAGCGTCGCGCGGTCGACGCCGGCGTCGTGGACGCAGGTCAGGCCGACCTGCAGGCAGGCCTGCTGCGCGGCGAGCAGCCGTTCGCGCCGCTGGGCCGGCGTCGGCGGTGGCGGCTGCACCAGCCCCATCGCCGCGTCGACCAGCACGCCGGTCGGCTCGCCCTGGTCATCGCGCAGGATCTCGCCGCCGGCGCCGACCTGCGCCGCCTTCGTCACGCCGGCGAGCGCCATCGCCCGCGCATTGGCGAGCGCCGCGTGGCCATCGACGCGCACCAGCCAGACCGGATGGTCCGGGATCGCGTCGGACAGCGCGCGGTGCTGCGGCATCGCCGTCTCGGGCCAGTCGTTCTGGTCCCAGCCGCGCCCCACCACCCACGTGCCCGGCGGCTGCGTCGCGGCCTTGCTGCGAACGCGCACCACGACCTCGTCGAACGAGCGCGTGCCGACCAGGTCGACCTCGGCCAGCGCCGTGCCGAGCCCCAGCAGGTGGCCGTGCGCGTCCTGCAGCCCCGGGACGACGAACGCGCCGTCGGGCAAGGTGATCGCGACCGCGTCGACAGCCGGATCGAGTTGCTCGCCGACGACGACCCGCCCCCACGCCACCGACACGGCGCCCGGCCAGTCGACGTTGGTGCCCGTGAACACGGCCCCGCCGCGCAGCAGCAGGTTGCCGCTGGGCCGCGCGGGCGGCGGCGAGGGCGCCTGCGGCGCGCAGGCAAGGGCGACGACGACGGCGAGCGCGGCGAACATGCCGCGATGCTACGTCACACCTCGTCGGGCAGGCAGCGGATCTCGGCGTCGGCCGTGTAGATCGCGCGGCGGCGCTGGCGACCGGCGGGCACGACGCCATCGGGGAACACGAGGCACTCCGCCAGTTCGGCATCGCGACCGATTTCGGCACCGGCCATCACGACGCACTGCGCGAGCTTCGCCCCGGGGCGGACGTGCGCGGTCGGGTCGACGTAGACCGACTCGCCGCTCTGCTGCAGCAGCCGGAGGTTCAGCTCCAGCAGGTCGGCCGGGTAGCTGACGTTCATGTCCGCCTTGACGACCTCGGCCGCTTCGACCGCGTAGCCGTCGTCGAGGAAGATCTGGATCGAGTCGGTGATCTCGTACTCGTTGCGCATCGCGGTGCGCGGCGTGCGGCGGACGGCGTCGAAGAACGACAGGTCGAACAGGTAGATGCCGCAGCCCTTGAGGTCGGTGCGCGGGTGGCGCGGCTTCTCGATGACGCGCTGGACGAGGCCGTCGGGCCCGGTCAGCACGATGAAGTTCCGCTTGATCGCCTCGAGATCCGGCTCGCGCTTGCAGGCGAGCACGCCGCCGAGCTTGCCGTCGTGGAAGCGCGTCACCATCGCCGGCAGGTTCTCGGTGACGAAGAAGATGTCGCCGAGGAACAGGAAGAACGGCTGGTCGACATGCCCCTCGAGGCGGGACACCGCGTGGGCGATGCCGAGCGTCTCCTCCTGCTCGACGTAGTCGATCGAGACGCCGTAGCGGCTGCCGTCGCCGAGCGCGCGGACGACCTCGTGGCCGAGGTGGCCGATGACGACCACGACCCGGCGGATGCCGAGGCCGGCCATCATCTCGAGCTGGTAGGCCATCAGCGGCTTGCCGAGCACGGGCAGGATCGGCTTCGGCCAATGCTCGGAGAACGGCCGCATGCGCGTGCCCTTGCCCGCGGCCAGGATCACACCCATCAGTTCGTCGACCATGGTGGTGGCCGGCCTGCGGCCGGGCAGCTGCGCCGCGCGCGAAGCCGTCAGCGGCTCGCGGCGCGGCGGCGGGCGGCGCTCACTGGCGCGCGTTGCGGATCAGCGAGACGCGGTTGCTGACCAGGCTCGAGATCAGCAGGTCCGGCAGGCCGTCGCCATCCATGTCCTGCAGCGCGGCGTCCGACGCGCCGAACGTGCCGGGGAACGTCGGCAGCAGCGGGAAGCTGCCCTTGCCGTCGCCGACCAGGACGTGGAAGTCACCGCTGGTCAGCGAGCAGACCAGGATGTCGGGGTTGCCGTCGTCGGTCAGGTCCTGCGCCATCAGCGCGGTCGGCGAGGTGCCGGCCGGGTAGGTCTGGCCGACGAAGCCGTTGCCGGTGCCGAACAGCACCGAGATCGAGCCCGAGCTGCCGTTGCTGACCACCAGGTCGGCGCGGCCGTCCTTGTTGAAGTCCTCGGTGATCAGGTAGTTCGGGTTGTCACCGACGGGCACCGCGAGCAGCTGGCTGTAGGCGTTCGCGCCGTCGTTGCGCAGCACGACGATGTCCGACTGGTTGGCGCGCGAGACCGCGAGGTCGAGCTTGCCGTCGCCGGTGAAGTCGGCCGCGACCACGTCGACCGGGCCGCCGGCGACCATGACCACCGTCTCCGGGCCGAACGCGAACGGCGTCGCCGTGCCGGGCACGATGTGCACGCCACCGCCGAGGTAATCGCAGACCGCGATGTCGAGGTTGCCGTCGCGATCGAGATCGGCGACCGCCACGCCGAACGGGTAGTTGCCCGAGCCGATCGTCGTGACCGAGCCCGGCAGCAGATCGAACGCGTAGTTGCCGGGCGTGCTGATGTTCTTCAGGATGCGCAGGCCGCCGGTGACGCCGACCAGGATGTCGGGCCGACCGTCGAAGTCGAGGTCCGCGCTCTCCACCTGGAACACCTGCTCGCCGACGTCGATGGTCGCCTGCAGGCCGAGGTCCGACGACGCGGTGCGGCCGAGGATCGTCACGCGCGTGTCGGCGTTGCTGCCGACCGCGACCTCGAAGTCACCGTCGCCGTCGAAGTCGCCGCCGGCCA
>CAYMRG010000696.1:0-2856 GCA_964392555.1 uncultured candidatus Brocadiaceae bacterium | reverse complement strand
ACACGCCGAGCGGGCACGGCATCCAGGCCGATGGCGTCCACCCCGACGTCATCGAGCGCTTCCTCAAGGCATTCTCGCTCGAGATGGACGACGTCCACCTCTGCGACGGCCCGGTCAACCTCGGCCGGATCATGGAGCTGCACCAACTGATCGAGCAGCCCGACCTCAAGGACCCGCCGACGACGCCGCGGCGGATCTGGAGCTGGGCGACGCCCGACGAGATGTTCGCCGACCTGCGCGAAGGCGACATCCTGCTGCACCATCCGTACGAGTCGTTCGCGCCGGTCGAGGATTTCGTGCGGTTCGCCGCGCGCGACCCCAAGGTGCTGGCGATCAAGCAGACGATCTACCGCGCCGGCAGCAAGAACCGCATGGTCGACGCGCTGATCGAAGCGGCGCAGCAGCGCAAGCAGGTCACGGCGATCGTCGAGCTGAAGGCGCGCTTCGACGAGGAGGCGAACATCCTCTGGGCGCGGCGCATGGAGCAGGCCGGCGTGCACGTCGTCTACGGCATCGTCGGCCTCAAGACGCACGCCAAGGCGACGCTGGTCGTGCGCCGCGAGGACGACGGCATCAAGCGCTACTGCCACCTCGGCACCGGCAACTACAACCCGACGACCGCGCGCCTCTACACCGACATCGGCATCCTGACCGCGCGCCCCGAGCTCGGCGAGGAGGTCGCCGAGACGTTCAACATGATCACCGGCTACACGCGCGTGCCGGTGATGGAGCATCTGCTGGTCGCGCCGTTCACGATGCGCGACAAGATCCAGCAGCTGATCCGCGGCGAGACCGAGAACGCGCGCGCCGGCCGGCCCGCGGCGATCCGCGCCAAGCTCAACAACCTGGCCGATCCGCAGATCATCCAGTCGCTCTACGATGCGTCGCGCGCCGGCGTGCAGATCCAGCTGTGCGTGCGCAGCGTCTGCTGCCTGCGGCCCGGCGTGCCCGGGCTCAGCGACAACATCACGGTCAAGTCGATCGTCGACCGCTTCCTCGAGCACAGCCGCGTCTACTACTTCGAGAACGGCGGCAACCCGCTGGTCTACCTGTCGTCGGCCGACTGGATGATCCGCAACCTCGACCGTCGCGTCGAAGTCGCCGCCCCGATCCTCGACCCCGAACTCAAGCGCCGCGTCGTCGAGGAGGTGCTCGGCAGCTCGCTGGCCGACAACGTCAAGGCACGCCGGATCCTGCCGAACGGGCAATCCGAACGCATCGTTCGCCGCGACGGGGAAGCGCCGCTGCGCAGCCAGCAGGCTCTGCTGGAGATGACCATGAAGCAGCCGGAGTCGACCGGCGATGGCAGCATGTCCGACCCGCAGAAGCGGCGGAAGCGCAAGAAGCGGTGAGCGCCCGGGCGGCGGCTTGGGCGCCGAATTCGCGACCGTCGGGTGACCCTCGAGACCGCCGCGGCTACCGGCCAGGAGCGACTCGGTCGACGCCGCGATTCCTGAATCGCCGGCGCCTGCCGCCGACATTACCCGTCACCATGAGCCAACGAACCTCCATGACGACCACACCGATCCGGCTCGCGGCGTTCGTGCTGCCGATCCTGGCGGCGGTAGCGCAGGCGCCCCAACCCGAGGACGCGGACCCGCTGGCGGCCTTCCGCGCGCGGCCGGTCCAGCCGGCGGTGGCGGACGGGCAGTCGGTGCGCGTCCTCGACGCCGAACGCCGCCCGGTCGCCGGCGCCGACGTATTCGTCGCCGACTGGCAGAGCCTGCCGCCGGCGATGCGCCACTACGTCGAGCGCACGTTCGTCGCCGACGCCGCCGTCTGGCTCGCCGCCCACACCGGCGCCCGCTTCCGCACCGGTGACGACGGCAGCGTGCGCGTGCCGCGGATCGCGGGTGCGACGATCGGCGCGATCGCCCCCGGTTCGGACGCCGTCGGGCTGCTGCTGACCGGCTCGCGGATCCTGCTGCACGGGCCGCGCGTCGCGATTCCCGTCACGGTCGTCGACCAGCGCGGCCAGCCAGCGTCCGGCATCCCGGTGGCGATCGCGCACACCGGCGGCCAGGGTTTCCACCCGCTGGCCGGCGCGATCACCGATGCGCGCGGCCGCGCCGTGGTTCGCTTCGAACGCGGCGCCGACGATCGCGAGGTCGAGGTCCGCGCGCTGTGCATCGGCGCGCCGATCCGCCAGACGGTGCCCGCGAGCTGGTTCGCCGCGCCCGACGCACCGATCGAGCTGCGGCTGCCGCCGTTCGCCGGTCTGCGGGTGCGGCTCGAGAGTCGCGACGGCAAGCCCATGCACGACAGCCGCGCGCTGCTGCACGGCGCGAACGGCCAGAACCTCGCCGTGGCGATGCGCCCGGCAGCGGACGGCTACCTGTTCGCGCCGATCGCGCCCGGTGCGGTCGTCGAGCTCGAACTGTGGCACGCAGGCGCCACCGGCGAACCGCAGCGCGTGCCGGTCGACGGCTTCGTCGCCGGCCGCACGCAGGACTTGGAACTCACCGCCGAGTTCCTGCCGCCGCGGACCGTGTCGCCGCTGCTGCGCGCCGCGCTTGCTCAGCAGCCAAACGTCCAGGTGACGAAGGACGGCGCGGTCCAGTGGACCCCGCCGCCGGCGCCCCAAGGCGGCAAGTGAGGGCGCCGCTCGGGGCTCGGCGAGACGAGCGGTGATGCTCGCGTAGGGCCGGCTGGGCTCGCGCGAGGACGCCGCTCCGACTTCGTTCCAGCACGCGACGACCGCGCCTTCGCCAGCATCCTGATCGTCGAGGACGACGAGCCCTGCGCGCGGCTCGCGAGTACTTCGGCAAGCTGCCCCGTCCGCCGCGCGGCTGACCCAGAGGCCCCCTCAGGGCCTGAGAGAGAATCCTCTCGAAGGCTCTGCGCGGCCGCGTAGGC
>CAYMRG010000695.1:0-2856 GCA_964392555.1 uncultured candidatus Brocadiaceae bacterium | reverse complement strand
TACTCCCGCGTTTCCTCGCGTGGCGAGCGGATTCGCCGTCGGCGAGCGGGAGTAGGAGTCGCCCCTGGAGACGGCAGCGCGCCTGCGGCCTCTTCTGCCGGCGCGCAGCGCCGCGCAACCTTTGGTTGCGGGCCGCAGGACGCGCTGAGAGGCCGAATCGTGATTTCCTCTCGGCCTCTCAGGGCTGCACGGTCAGGGTCACCGCGTGACCGGCCTGCAGCCCGAGCGCCGTGCAGGGCGCAGGCGACAGCCACAGCGACTGCACCGCGAACTGCTGGCCCGCCAGCGCGGCCGGCAGTGGCGCCGCGAGCTGTGCGCGGCCCGTCGCATCGGCGGTGACCCCGGCCAGCACCGCGCCGCCGAGATCGACGAACGCGAGCAGGTCGGCGAGCGCAACACCGTTGGCCAGCGGCGCGCCCAACACGAAGGCGCCGACGCCGTTCGCCGGCGCGCGCGCCGCGAGCAGCGCGAACTCCGCATTGCCCGACGTGACCGCCGACGTGCCGTTCAGCCAGACCTCGCCGGCGCACGCCGGCGAACCCACGCCGAGGCAGGCGACGCCGCGCGGCAGCTGCGCCGCGGCGCACTCGCCCTGCATCTGCCGCACGAACGGGTGCATGTTCGGGTAGTGGTTGAGGACGACCAGCACGCCGGTCGCGTCACGTTCGCGATCGACCCAGCCGGTGAAGCCGAAGGCGCCGGCCGCGGTCGCGAGCACCGTGCGCCCCTGGCTGTCGCGGCGGTCGAGCCAGATGCCGATGCCGTAGGGCGCGTTCTCCGGATGCGGCGTCGCGATCACCGGCAAACCGGAGGTCTGGTCGGTCAGCATCGTCGCGACGCTGGCTGCGGACAGCACCGACACCCCGTTCCACGTGCCGCCGGCGCGCAGCATCTCGACGAACACCGCGAAGTCGCGCAGGTTCGACCGCGCACCGCCGGCGATGCGCGGACTGGTCGCCGAGCCGAACGCGCCGAAGTCGGTCGCGGTCATCTGCAGCGGGGTCGCGATGCGCTGCTGGAACAGCGTGTTCCAGCCGAGCCCGCTGACGACCTCGCAGACCGCGCCAGCGACCTGCATCGATACGCCGCCGTACTCGAACGCCGTTCCCGGCGCGTAGTCGAGCGGCACCAGCGCGAGCTGCGCGGCGCACTGCCGCAGCGTGATCGTGCCGTCGCCGACCGACGGCGCCTCGGGCGGCAGACCCGCCGTGTGCGAGAAGCACATCCGCAGCGTGATCGCGGCGCGCGCGCCGAAGTTCCACTCCGGCAGGTACTGCCCCACCGTGTCATCGAGCGACAGCAGGCCGGTGTCGACCAGCGACAGCAGCACCGCCGCCGACAGCGTCTTGGTCGCCGACGCGATCGACACGACCTGCGGCAGCGTGAAGCTGCCGGTCGCCGCCTCGTATTCGGTCACGCCGGCCTGCTCGAGACGCAGGCACGAACTGCCGCTGAGCGGATACTGCGCGAGGATCGCCTGCTGGATCGGCGCGATGGCGCCGAGGTCGTGGCAACCGAGACCTTGCGCGGGCGCCGCCGCGACCAGGGCGGCGGCGCCGAGAACGAGACGAAGTGGGCTCCGCATGGGCGCCAGTTGGCCAAACGCGCCTGCCTGGGGACAGGCAGACCGATCGCCCGGCTACAACCGCGCCATGGCGTTTTCTCTGCGACCGCTCCGCTTTCCGCCGATCTTCGCCCTGTTCGCCGTCCCCATGTTCGCCCAGGGTCGCGACGCCGAGCCCGCGCCGCCGAGCGCGCGACCCAACGCGGCCTCGGTCTACCGACTCGCGGCGGACGAGCTCCGCACGCTGCTCGCCAGCCAGGACGCGCCGGAGATCCCGTACGAGCAAGAACCCTTCGACGCCGCCGCGTGGGCAATGCCCCTCGCGCGGGCCGGCCACGCGATCGACCTGTTCGCGCAGGCCGCGCAGATGCCGGATTGCACGTTCGGCCCGGGCGACAACCCGGTCGAGACCGAATTCGACGCGCAGCGCCTCGAGCTGCATCGGCTGATGATGCTGACGATTGCGCGCGGCCGGACGCAGCTCGCCACGGCGCCCGGCACTGCCGTTGACGCCGCCTGCGCCGTGCTGCGCTATGCGCGCCACATCTGGCCCCATCCGTCGATGAGCTCGACCATCTTCAGTCTGCTCGCCGAACAGCAGGCCGCTCGTCTGCTGCGCGACGCGATCCAGCCGCTCGCGAACGCGCACGATGCCCCGCGCCTCGCGCGGTGCCGCGACGAACTCGCGCGACACCTGCGCGAACGACCATCGCGGGCCACTCTCGCCGACAAGGAGCGCGACGTCGCACTCGCCGTGCTCGATTGGTCCATGCGCAGCGAGGTGCTGCTGGATTCGGCGCGCAACGACGAAACGCGCACCTTCATCAGCACGCACCGCGACCTGGTGCGCAAACGCTTCACCGAGATCACCACCGAAATGGTCGCCCCGCTGCGCGAATCAGGCCCACTCGACATCCCGGCAATCCAGAAGCACCAGCGCGAACTGGTCGCCAAGGCCCTCGCCGCCACAAAGCAGCCGGAGGCCGCCGCGATCGCCGATCTACCCGAAACGGCACGCATCGACCTCGAAGCACAGCTGTTCGCATCCCTGCTCACGCCCAACGTGGCGAGGCTGGCCGAGAATGCCCTGCAGACCACGAAGCTCCTCGACGAAGCATCCGCCTCGCTGGCCGCAACCAAACCGCCTCACTGACCCAAACGCGGCTGCTGTTCCTCTCTCTTCTTCTGCCTCTTCCTCTTCTTCTTCTTCTTCTTCTTCTTCTTCTTCTGCCTCTTCTCTGCCTTTTTCTTCTCTGTGGTCTCTGTGTTCTCTGTGTTTATTTTTCTGGGTG
>CAYMRG010000694.1:0-2857 GCA_964392555.1 uncultured candidatus Brocadiaceae bacterium | reverse complement strand
GAACTCGGTCGGCTCGCCGCGATCGAACGAGCTGTCGAACGACGTGCCGTCGGTCAGCCAGCCCGAGTAGTGCACGCGCACGCGATCGCTCGCCTTCGGGTTGTTGCCCTCGCCCGGCGCGATCACCTCGTAGACGAGGCCGCTCTGGGTCGTCACCGCCTTGGCCGGGTCCGGCGCGCGGAACTTCGGCGTCTTGGTCACCTCGGCGATCTCGATCTCCCAGACCGTGTCGGCGGCCGGCCGCGGGAACAACTTCTGCGGCACCGTGAAGCGCAGCACGTCGCCGACCTTGCGGTCCTTCATCGCCTCCTTGAGGAAGGAGAACGGCAGCTGGTCGGTCTTCTTGGCGATCCGGTAACCCTGGTTGCGCTCCGAGCAGTCGAGCATCTCGCCATCCGTCTTCCAGATCGCATAGCGCAGCGAGACCGCGTCGCCGGTTTCGACGGCCTCGCCCGTGCCCGTCTTCAACACCTGGCAGGTGCCGCCGCCCGGCAGCTCGACCTGCTTGTCCGGGTTGCCCTCCGGCATCTTCGGCACGCGCGTGACGTCGATCAGCTCGACCTCGAACACCAGCGTGCTGTTCGGCGGGATCGAGCCGGCCCCGCGCTCGCCGTAGCCGAGCTCGGCGGGGATCACGAACTTGTAGTGGCCGCCCTTGGTCATCAGCTGCAGACCCTCGGTCCAGCCCTTGATGACGCCGTCGAGCGGGAACTTGGTCGTCTGGCCGTGGTCGCGCGAGCTGTCGAACTTCGTGCCATTCGTCAGCCAGCCGGTGTAGTGCACCTCGACGACGTCCTTCGGTCCCGGCGGGGCCGAGTCATCGCCCTTCTTCAGGACGCCGTACTCGAGACCCGATGCGGTCTTCTTCATGTCCTTGCACTCCGGGATGCCGCCTTGGGCGGGATCCTGGGCGCGGATGCCGGACAGACCGAGGAACAGAAGGGCAGCGGCGAGGGCCGCGGGAGTGGCGATCGGAGACGTCATGTTGGCCAGTGGTCCTGGTGAGGGCGAGGATCATAGCGACCCCCCGCCCCCAGGCCACAAACTCCCCCGGCTACGGCGCCTGGCCGGTCACGCCCGGCCGGCGGGCGCCAGGTTCGGCTGGTAGACCGAGGCCCGGCAGTGCGTCTGCGGCACGAACTGCGGCCCGGCGTCGAGCAGATTCTCCGACGCCCCGACCATCAGCCAGCCGTGCGGCAGCAACGTCGTCGCGATCCGACGCACCAGGTCGCGGCGCGCGGGGGCCTCGAAGTAGATCAGGACGTTGCGCAGGAACACGATGTCGAACGGCCCCATGCCGACGAACGGCTCGAGCAGGTTCGCCCGCTTGAACGTGACCAGTTTGCGCACCGACTCGATGACCTGGTAGCCGCCTTCGACCTTCTGGAAGTACTTCGCGGTCAGCTGCGGCCGCGCGGTCCGGGCCATCTCGTGGTCCGGGAAGATGCCGCGCTGCGCGGTGTTGATCGTGCCCTGGCTGATGTCCGTCGCGAGGATCTGGATGTCCCAGCCGCGCACGTCGCGCAGCAGCTCGTGCAGCACGATGCCCATGCTGTACGGCTCCTGGCCCGTGCTGCACGCCGCCGACCAGATCCGCAGCCGCTTGGCCTGCCCCATCCGCTCGCGTGCGTCGAGCACCTCGGGCAGCAGCTTGAACTGCAGCGCGTCGTAGGGCGCACCATCGCGGAAGAAGATCGTCTCGTGCGTCGTGATCGCGTCGACGATCTCGTCGACCAGCTTCTTGTCCGGGTTGTAGCGGAGCTTGAAGTAGAGCTCGTTGAAGTTCGCGCACCCGGCGCGCTGCGCGATCGGCCCGAGCCGAGTCTCGACCAGGTAGCCCTTCGATTCGTCGAGGGACACGCCAGCGAGCTGCAGCACCATTTGCCGCATCAGCGGCATCTCACCCGGTCTCAGTTGCATGAATGCCCCCTCGCGGCGGCTTCGATCGCCGCCGGCAGATCGCCGAGCGCGAAGCCCAGCGCGATGCCCGCCTGGATCGGCCCACGCGGCATGCCGAACACCGTCGACGTCGCCTCGTCCTGGGCCAGGATGCAGCCCCCCGCATCGTAGATCAGTCGCGAACCGATCCACCCGTCCTCGCCCATGCCGGTCAGCACGACGCCGAGCGTGCGCGCGCCGTAGGTCCGCACCAGCGAGCGGAACAGGTAGTCGACCGACGGCCGGCACGAACACTCCGGCGGATCGGTGGTCAGCGTGACGATCTCGGCGCCGTCGCGGCGCACGATCGCCATGTGGAAGCCACCCGGTGCGATCAGGATCTCGCCGCGCTTCAGCGGCTCGCCTTCCTTCGCCTCGCGCACGGCCAGCGCGCAGTTCTTCGCCAGCGACTCGGCCAGGCTGGCGGTGAACTTCGGCGGCATGTGCTGCACGATCACGATCGGCAACGGGAACGTCGCCGGCAGCTTCGGCAGCAGCGCGGCGAGTGCCTTCGGCCCGCCCGTGCTGACCCCGATCCCGACCACCTGCGGCGCGCGCACCCCGGGGACGCGATGGCCTGCGGGCGTCAGCTTCACGGCCACCGGCGCCGGCTTCGGCGCCATCGGCGCGTTCACCGACGGGGCCGGTGCCGGCCGCGCCGCAGGGCCCCGGTCGGTCGCCGGCGCGCGCTCGGCGCCGGCGCCGCGGCGGCGCGGCCCGTGCCGCAGCAGCGACGGCAGCACGTCCTGCGCGATCAGCGCGACGCTGGCCTCGGTGACCGCGCCGGCATGGCGGCGGACGATCGCCGGCACGCCCAGCTCGCTGACGCGTCGCTGCTCGTCGGGCCCGACGTCGTCGCTGGCGATCGCCAGCCCGATCATCGACCGTTCCTTCTGCGCCTGCAGATGGCCGAACAGAT
>CAYMRG010000693.1:0-2868 GCA_964392555.1 uncultured candidatus Brocadiaceae bacterium | reverse complement strand
CGGCTTCGGGTCGCCCTCTTGCAGGACGACGAATCGGCGCGCTCGGGTGGGGTGGGTGGTGGGAAGTGCGGGCTAGGCGAGAGCGGTGCGCAGCAGGCGGTCGACGACGCCGGCATCGGCGCGTCCCTTGGTGGCGCGCATGACGTGGCCCTTCAGCGCGTCGAGCGCACGTTCCTTGCCGGCGCGGACCGCCGCGGCCGCTTCCGGCAGGTCGGCGACCGCCTGGGCGACCAGCGGGGCGAGCGTCGCTTCGTCGTCGATCCGCAGCAGGTGGAGGTCGCGGACGGTGGCCTCGGCACCGGCGCCGGTGGCGAGCATGTGCGCGAACGCCTTGCGCGCGGCCGTCTGCGTGATCGCGCTGCGGTCGACCAGGCGGATCAGCTCGGCGAGTGACGACGGCGTGACGGGCAGCGCGGCAAGCGGTTCGCCGCGTTCGCGGTGCGCCGTCAGCACGTCGGTCATGACCCAGTTGCTGGCCGCCTTGGCGTCGATGCCGCAGGCGAGCACCGCCTCGTAGTAGGCGCCGGTGTCGCGCTCAGCCGTCAGCACGCCGATGTCGTAGTCCGGCAGGCCGAAGTCGCGGCGGTAGCGCGCGCGCCGCGCGGTCGGCAGTTCGCCGAGCGCTTCGCGCTGTGCGGCGACGAACGCGGCGTCGAGCACCAGCGGCGGCAGGTCCGGATCGAGGAAGTAGCGGTAGTCCGGCGCCGACTCCTTGCTGCGCATCGACCGCGACTCGTTCGCCTCGTCGTTCCAGCTGCGCGTCTCCGGTGCGATCCGGCCACCGGCGGCGAGCACGGCGGCCTGCCGGCGTTCCTCGTACTCGAGCGCGCGCTGGACCATCTTGATCGAGTTCAGGTTCTTGATCTCGACCTTGGTGCCGAACTCGGTCGCGCCGACCGGCATCAGCGAGATGTTGGCGTCGCAGCGCAGCGAGCCCAGTTCCATGTCGCACGAGGAGACGCCGGCGTAGCGCAGGATCTCGCGCAGGTTGACCAGGAACGCGGCGGCGTCGGCCGGCTGGCGCAGGTCGGGCTCGCCGACGATCTCGACCAGCGGCACGCCGGCCCGGTTCAGGTCGACCAGCGTGCCCGCATCGGTGTGCGTCAGCTTGCCGGCGTCTTCCTCGAGGTGGATGCGGTGCAGCCGGCAGCTGCGCTCGGCGTCGAGCGGCACCGCGCCGCCGCGGCAGAACGGCTCGTCGTACTGGCTGATCTGGTAGCCCTTCGGCAGGTCGGGGTAGAAGTAGTTCTTGCGCGCGAAGCGCGACGTGGCCTGCACGTCGCCGCCGAGGGCGAGCGCGGCGCGCACGGCCAGCGCGACGGCGTGCGCGTTCGGCCGCGGCAGCACCCCCGGCAGCCCGAGATCGATCGGGTGCACGCGGCTGTTGGCGTCGCCGAGCGCTTCGGCCGGCGCCGGCGAGAACAGCTTGCTCGCCGTCGCGAGCTGGACGTGCACCTCGAGGCCGATCACCGTGGTGTAGCCGGTCACGGCAGGGCCCTCCGCCGATGGTGGTCGGTGTGGCGCTGGTAGCAGCCGGCGACCTCGAGCAGCAGCGCTTCCGCGAACGGCGGCGCCGTCCACTGCAGACCGACCGGCAGGCCGTCGGTGGTCGTGCCGCACGGTTGCGACAGCGCCGGCAGCCCGGCGAGGCTGGCCGGCACGGTCAGCGCGTCGCACAGGTACATCGCCAGCGGATCGGCGATCCGGCTCTGCAGCGGGAACGCGGCCACCGGCGACGTTGGCGACAGCACCACATCGCACGCGGTGAACAGCTTGGCGAAGTCGGCGCGCAGCAGGCGCCGTGCGGCCAGGGCCTGGCCGTAGTACCGGTCGTGGTAGCCGTACGACAGCGCGAACGTGCCGAGCAGGATGCGCAGCTGCACCTCGTCGCCGAAGCCGGCGCTGCGGCTCGCCGCCATCATCGCTTCGCAGCGGACGGCCGTGTCGCGGCGCAGGCCGTAGCGCACGCCGTCGTAGCGGGCCAGGTTGGACGAGGCCTCGGCCATCGCCAGCAGGTAGTAGGTCGGCACCGCGTGCGCCACGGTCGGCAGCGAGCAGTCGACGAGTTCGGCGCCGAGTTCGGCCAGGCGCGCGATCGCGTCGTGGGTGACGGCGAGGATGTCGCCGTCGAGCCCCGGGTCGTTGAGCTCCCATGGCACGCCGATCCGCAGACCGCGCAGGTCGGTGCGCGACCTCGCCGGATCCGGCGCCACGAATGGCTCGCCGGCCGTCGTCGGATCGGCCGGGTCTTCGCCGGCGACCGCCGCCAGCCAGAGGCCGAGGTCGTCGCAATCGCGAGCGAGCGCGCCGACGCAGTCGAGCGAGCTGGCGTAGGCGATCAGGCCGTAGCGGCTGACGCGACCATAGGTCGGCTTGAGGCCGGTCACGCCGCACAGCGCGGCCGGTTGCCGCACCGAGCCGCCAGTGTCGCTGCCGACGGCCAGCGGGCAGAAGTCGGCCGCGACCGCCGCAGCGCTGCCGCCGCTGCTGCCGCCGGGCACGAGGTCCTTGCCCCACGGGTTGCGCGTCGGGCCATGGGCCGAGGTCTCGGTGGAGCTGCCCATGCCGAACTCGTCCATGTTCGTCCGGCCGATCAGCACCGCCCCGGCAGCCTGCAACCGCGTCAGCGCGGTCGCCGAGTAGGGCGAACGGAAGCCGCTCAGCATGCGGCTGCCGGCGGTCGCGAACTCGCCGGCCAACACCAGGTTGTCCTTCCACGCGATCGGCACGCCGGCCAGCGGCCCGAGCGTCGCGCCGCGAGCGCAGGCGGCGTCGATCGCTGCGGCTTCGGCGAGCGCAGCAGCGCGCCGCAGGCCGACGAACGCGTGCAGTTCGCCGTCGAGTGCCGCGATGCGGTCGAAGCAGGCC
>CAYMRG010000692.1:0-2882 GCA_964392555.1 uncultured candidatus Brocadiaceae bacterium | reverse complement strand
AAGCCGGTGAGGAAGCCGCGCAACCGCTGCGGCGGCAGCGCGGCGAGGCGGTCGGCGTCGGCGCGCGCGATGGCGCCGCCGTGCCGGGCGAACACCCCGGCGAGCGCGCCGAGGTCGGCGTGCGGCACCGGCAGCGTGAACTGCCATTCGACGGCGCGCGCGCCGCCGCCGAGCGTCGCCAGCGGCACGGCGTCGGGACCGACGCGGCTGTCGGCGAGGTCGCGCAGCATCGCCAGCACGTCGGCGACGGGATCGAGCGGCCCGGCGTGCGCCGCGGGCTGGTCGAGGCCGTGCTGCTGCAGGACCGTGCGGACGGTGCGCGTGGCGCGGTCGTCGTCGAGCTGCCGCAGGTCGACGCGTTCGAGGATCGTGTGCAGACACTGGCCGGCGGCCGCGCCGCGGGCGAACGCGAAGATGCCGCTGGCGGCGACCGCGCCCGACACCGCCTGGCTCGGCCGGTCGGCGACGTCGCGTGCGACCTCGCCCGGCGGTCCGCCGGCGACCAGCGAGGTGAAGCTGTGCTGGCTGCGCGGGCGCAGCATGCGTTCGGCGACGCAGGCCGGGGCGAGCGGCATCGGCGGTGGCGGCGGCAGCGTGGCGGCGACGGGGGACTCGGGCACGTCGTCGACGCGCATCGTGCCGTGGCTCGCGGCGATCCGTTCCAGCAGGCGCGCGCGGAGGTTCGACTCGTCCTTGAGGGCCTTGGTCCAGGCGGGATACCAACTGGCATCGTCGGGCAACGTGGCCGGACGCTGCGGCGTCAGCAGCCAGGCGAGCGCGCTGGCCTTGTAGTCGCGACCGAGGGGGCCCCAGTGCACGTAGAGCCGGCGCCGCGCCCGCGTGAAGCCGACGTAGGCGAGCCGGAGGTCCTCGGCGAGGCGGTCGGCCTCGACCTGGTTCTTCTGGGCGCCGTTGGGATCCCACTCCATCGCGCGCCCGTGCTTCGTGGCGACGATCTGCGCACCGCGCGGCTTGCGGCCGTCCCACAGGAACGGGCAGAACACGACCTCGTACTGCAGCCCCTTGCTGCCGTGGATCGTCAGGATCTGCACGGCGTTCTCGTCGCTCTCGAGGCGCAATTCGCGCAGCTCGTAGTCGATGTCCTGCTGGCGCCGCGTCTCGCTCTGTAGCCATTCGACCAGGCCGTCGGGCGACAGCCGGTCGAGGTGCTCGGCGCCGTGCAGCAGTTCGACGAGCTGCCGCAGGTTGGTGAGGCGGCGCTCGCCGTCGCGCCACGCCAGCCAGCGCGGCAGCACCTGCAGGTCGACCAGCGCCTGCTCGAACATGACGACGAAGCCGCGCCGCAGCCACAGCCGTCGCCAGCGGTCGAGGTCCTCGAGTTCGCGGTCGAGCGTCGGGTCGCGCGCCTGCAGCGAGCCGGCGTCGTGACCCCACAGCCGCGTCGCCATCGCGGCGCGCACGCGCGCGACGTCGTTGGGGCGCAGCACCGCGAGCAGGAAGCGTTCGAGCTCGACCAGCTCGTCGGTCTCGAAGATGTTGCCGGCCTTGCCGATCGCGGCCATGACGCCGGCCTCGCGCAGGCGCTGCTGGACGAGCACGGCCTGGCGGTTGGTGCGGGTCAGCACGGCGAGGTCGCGCGGCCGCAGCGGCCGGTCGTCGATTCGCGCGTCGCCCAGCAGCAGGCGCGCGATCTCGGCGGCGACGTCGGCCGCGATGCACTCCTCGGCGGCGCCCTTGGTCGATGCGCCGGTGTAGCGCCAGCGCAGCGCGCCATCGCCGTCGCCGGTGATCTGCAGTTCGCCCGGCGCTGCGCGCGCGGTCACCACCGGCATGCCGATGGCCGCGACCGCGAACGCGTGGTCGAGGCCGAACAGGCTGCCGACCGCGGCCACCAGCTCGCGCGAGCTGCGGAAGTTGACGTCGAGCGTGCCCTGCTGCGCGGCATCGTCGCGCGCCGCGAAGTAGGTGTGAAGGTCGGCGCCGCGGAAGCCGTAGATCGACTGCTTGGGATCGCCGATCAGGAACAGCGGCCGCTGCGCGAAGCAGGTCGCGAAGATCTCGTACTGCAGGACGTCGGTGTCCTGGAACTCGTCGATCAGCGCGACGCGGTAGCGTTCGCGCACCGCGCCGAGCAGCGGGCCGCGGCGATCGGGGTCGCGCAGCGCCTGGTGGGTGCGCAGCAGCAGATCCTGGAACGAGAGCACGTTGGTGCGCCGTTTCTCGATCTCGACGCGGCGGTGCATGTCGCGCAGCAGGCTGGCGCGCAGGTGGGCGAGCGCCTCGGCGTAGGCGGTCGCGATGCGTTCGCAGGCGGCGTAGAGCGGATGGTCGTCGGCGCTGGGCTTGCGGCTCCTGGCCGGCAGTGTCTCGGCCAGCGACGACGGTGCGAACTCGAGCAGCTCGGCGATCGCCAGCAACGGGTCACGGCAGGCGCGGTCCCTGGCCTTCTGCACGAACGTCTCCGGCCCGGCCTTGCCGACCTTCGAGTCCTTCTTCCACGCCAGCCTGGCGAGGGGTTCGACCATCTCCGGCGGGAACGTGTCGCGCGCCACCGCGAGCGCGGTCGCCAGTTCGCGCAGGTGCGGCTCGAGATCGGGCTCCGCCGGTTGCAGGCCGACGTCGGGATGGCGCTGCCAGAGCTGGTAGGCGTTGACCAGGGCGGCCGGGTCGAGCCGGGCGGTCGTCAGGACCGCCGCCACCGGCGTCAGCTCGGCCCGGTAGAGCGCGCGCAGCGCGTCGGCGGCGGCGCGCAGCAGCAGCGGTGCCTGGTCGGCCGTGAACTCGACGTCGAACGGTTCGCGGCTCTCGAACGCCGCCTCGTCGAGCAGGCGCTTGCAGAAGCCGTGGATCGTCGCGATCGCCACCTGGTCGAAGTCGTCGAGCGCCTGCCGCAGGCGTGGTTCGGCGTCGGGCAGCCGCGC
>CAYMRG010000691.1:0-2889 GCA_964392555.1 uncultured candidatus Brocadiaceae bacterium | reverse complement strand
CGAGTGGACGATGCTCTGCGGGTGCAGCACGACCTCGATGCGTTCGGCCGGCAGCCCGAACAGCCAGTGGGCCTCGAGCACCTCGAACGCCTTGTTCATCATCGTCGCGCTGCCGATCGTGATGCGCGGGCCCATCGTCCAGGTCGGGTGGCGCAGGGCTTCGTCGACCGTGATGCTGGCGAAGGTGTCGAGCGGGCGGGTCCGGAACGGGCCACCCGACGCGGTCAACCAGATCCGGCGGATGGCCCGCGGCGACTCGCCGTCGAGACACTGGAAGACGGCGCAGTGTTCGCTGTCGACCGGCAGGATGCGCGCGCCGCTGCGCCGGGCGAGAGCCATCAGGTAGTCGCCGGCGACGACCAGCGATTCCTTGTTGGCCAGCGCCAGCGTCCGCCCGGTGCGCAGCGTCCACTCCGACGCGGCGAGCCCGGCCGCACCGGTGATCGCGTTCAGCACGGTGTCGGGCGCGGCGCGGTCGAGCGCCTCGAGCAAGCCGTCGTGCCCGGCGACGAACGTCGTTCCGGCCGGCAGCGGGGGCGCGGCGGCGCCACCGGTCAGGCAGGCGAAGTCCGGCCGGTGCTCGGCCGCCGCGGCGGCCAGGTCGTCCGCGGAGCGATGGGCCGCGAGCACGGCGACGGCGAAGCGATCGCGGTGCTGCGCGAGGATGCTCAGCGCCTGGCGGCCCACCGAGCCCGTACAACCGAGGACCGCAACGCGTCGCGACACGGCGCGATCATGGGCTGAAGGACCCAACGATTGCAACCGCCAGGACGCCACGCCGCCGCCGGCTGTCGCGCGGGCCGCGGTCGCAACGGCCCGCGTGCCGACACGCTTTGCCGCGGCCGACCTGCCAACGGGTAGCCCTTCGGCACAGGATTCGCTAACTTCGACCTGCGGCACGTCGCGCGCCTCGCGATACTCGCCGAGACCCCTGTTTTCTCGAGGACCCTGGATGACCGTTCTGGCCACGATCTGCCTTCTGTCGCTCGCCCACGCCGCCGCCCCGCAGGGCGACGGCCAGGATCCCACCGCGGCGGCGAAGGCTGCCCCGTTGCTGTCGGGTGCCGAGCAGTCCGGGCTCCACGACAAGCTGGTGAAGTACCTGGAGGCGACCGAGGGCTACGACGCCGCCTCCGGCCTGCGCGACCGTGAGCGCGCCGGCAAGGCGCGGGAGAAGGCCAAGGAGGCGTTCGAGAAGGAGTGGGACCGGCTCGGCAAGAAGGGCAACCTGATCGCCAGCATGGCCGACATGCGGGCGATCTTCGCCAACTGCTTCACCGTCAAGGCGCCGCCGTACACCGGCAGCTTCCGCGAACAGGAAGTGAAGGGGGAAGGGGCCAAGTACGGTCTCTACATCCCCAAGGCCTACAAGCCCGAAACCCCGGTGCGGACCGTGGTGGTGTTGCCCGGCCCGGCAGGCACGGACGAATGGCAGAAGCCGGTCGACTGCTTCAACGCCACGTGGGACAAGACCGCGGCGACCGCCGACACCGCCTTCCACGTCGTCGATCTGCCCAAGCGGATCAAGATGGACCCGGTGCCCGAGTTCGGCCGCGAAGGCGCCGACATCGACGAACAGAAGCGGATCACGTCGATCTGGATGGGCCTGGGACAGACGATGGGCACGGTGCTGAACGTCGACCGCAACCACGTCTTCCTCGACTGCGGCAAGGACACCTGTTCGTTCGGCCTGCGCTTCGCTTCGATCTTCCCGGACCGCTTCGCCGGCTTGATCCTGCGCGAGCCGGCCAAGTCGACGGACATTCGGCTGGGCAGCCTGGTCGGCCTGCCGATCCTGCTGCTGAAGACCGAGGCGACCGCCGCCGCCGTCGACAAGCTGAAGGGCGAACTCGATGCCGTCTCGCCGGGCAGCGTGACCGTGATCGACGCGAGCGACGCGTTCCCGCACAAGGGCGCCGCCGACGCGATCAGCGAATGGATGGGCAAGCAGACGCGGGTCATGACGCCGCGGCGGGTGGTGATCGAGCCGAACCACGACCAGTTCAACCGCGCCTACTGGGTCGACATCGACCGCGCCGCCCCGCTGGCCAACGCGGAGAACGCCAATCGCCCGCGCATCGAGGTCGAAGCCGATCGCGCGCAGAACCGGATCACCGTCAAGACGCGCGGCATCGACAGCTTCGTCCTGAACCTCAACGACGACCTCGTCGACCTCGACAAGGAGTTCACGGTCGTCATCAACGACAAGGCCACCGTCGAGAAGAAGACCCGCTCGTTCAACGAGATGCGGGACGGGATGGCCCGGCGCCGTGACTGGGAATACCTCTACCCGGTCACCTACTCGAGCCTGGTGCCGAAGTGAGCGAACCGGGGCCGGCCGCCCCGGGCGCTCCTACGCTGCGGATCGGCCTGGCGGCGGCGCTGGCGGGCTTCGCCTGCATGGCCGCCGAACTGACCGCGGTGCGCGTTCTCGCGCCGCACTTCGGTGACAGCGCCTACGTCTGGACCAACGTCATCGGCGTGATCCTGGCGGCCCTGGCGGCCGGCGCCTGGCTCGGCGGCCGGCTCGCCGGGCGCAGCGACGGTCACGCGCTGGCCAGCGTTCTGCTGGCTGGCGCAGGGCTGCTCGTCGCGGTGGTGCCGTTCGCCGCCGGCCCGCTGGCCAACTGGCTGCTGCCAGCCGAGCTGCCGCTGGATGCCGCGATGCCGGCGATGGTGCGCGGATCCCTGGTCGCGACGGCCGTGCTGTTCGCGCCACCGCTGCTGTTGCTGGGGGCGGTGTCGCCGCTGCTGGTCACCGACCTGGCCCGCGGCGGCGTCGCCGTCGGCCGCGCGGCCACTGTCGGCAGCCTCGCCGGCACGTTCGCGGCGACGCATTGGCTGGTGCCGCAGTTCGGCTGCCGCGCGGCACTGGCGATCGGCGGGGCG
>CAYMRG010000690.1:0-2898 GCA_964392555.1 uncultured candidatus Brocadiaceae bacterium | reverse complement strand
GTGCTCATGATGGATCGTTCGTCACGACCGGCCCGGCCCAGATTGCAGCGAGCGTTGCAGGTGGCTGGAGTAGCGGAGCATCTGCAGGCGAAGGTCTGGATCGGCGAAGCTCTTGGGTTCGACGGGCAGGAGTATGTCGATGGCAGGGTCGACCAGCAGGGCGCGACGAAGCCGGAGTCGGCGACGTGTGGTCGCGCACGGATGCCGGGGAAGTGTTCGCGGATCGGGGTGAGATGTCGGCAATCGATCGCGTTGGCGAGGTCGGGGGGCAGGATGGAGCGCAGCCAGCCGGCGGCATGCCAGGGGTTGCGGAAGGTGCACTGGAACAGGCGTTCGTGCGCGGCGTGCATGACGACCCGATGTGCGCGAGCGGGGGCTGCGCGGCGGGGGGCTCGACAGCGAAAGCGGTGGGCTGCAGCGTGGCGGCGGCTGGGGGCGCTGGCTAAGAACGTCGCTGTGACGTTGCGCCTGCTGCATGTGCTTGCCGAGACCGGGTACTCCGGGGGAGAGGTGCAGCTGCGGTTGCTGGTGGAGCACTTCGCGCGGATCGGCTGGCACAACGAGGTGCTGTTGGCGCCGGGGGCGAAGTTCGCGGCGGCGGCGCGCGAGCTGGGGTTGACGGTGCACGAGGCGCCGCTGCGGCGCTGGTGGCGGCCGGACCTGGCGTGGCGGGTGCGGGCGGCGTATCGGCGGGCTTTGCCGGACGTGGTGCACTTCGCGTGCGGGCGGTCGCTGCTGCTCGGCGGGATGGCGCTGGCGGGGACGGCGGCGAGGAAGTTCACGATCCGGCGCATCGACTACCCGGTGAAGAAGGGGCTGCTGGGCGGCTTCCGCTACACGCGGTTGTGCGACCACACGATCGCGATCTGCGATGCGATTCGCGATCGGCTGGTGGCGGGCGGCGTGCCGGCGGCGCGGATCACGCGCGTCTACGACGGGCTGGACCCGAGGCCGTGGACGGGGCTGCAGGCGGACAAGGCGGCGGCGCGCGCGCGGCTTGGCATCGCGGGCGACGCGCAGGTGATCGCGTGCGCGGCGGTGCTGCGGCCGCGGAAGGGGCAGCACGTGCTGCTCGAGGCGTTCGCCTCACTGGCGGCGGAGTTCCCGCGTGCGGTGCTGTTCCTCGCCGGTGGCGGCAGCGAGCTGGCGAAGCTGCGCGCGCAGGCCGCGGCGCGCGGACTCGGCGCGCGCGTCTTCCTGCCGGGGCCAGTGAAGCCGGTGTTCGACGTCTACGCGGCGGCCGACATCTTCGTCATGCCGTCGTTCCACGAAGGGCTGTGCAACGCGTGCCTCGAGGCGAGCTTTGCCGCCTTGCCGCAGGTGGTCAGCGACGCCGGCGGCAACGGCGAGATCGTCGTCGACGGCACGACCGGCGCGGTGGTGCCGAAGGGCGAGGCCGCGGCGCTGGCGGGAGCGCTCGCGCTCTACCTGCAGAACCCGGCGATCGGCGTGCAGCATGGCGCGGCCGGGCGCGAACGCAGCCTGGCGCTGTTCACGGCCGATCGGCTCGGACCCGAGGTCGAGGCGGTGGTGCGGCGACTGGTCGGCGCGAAGGTGACGCCATGAGCGAGGGGCGGGTCGTGCGGGCCAGCAAGTTCTTGTCGTACGTGCTGCGCCACCGGCCGGACACCATCGGTCTCGCACTGGATGCCGAGGGTTGGGCCTCGGTCGACGAGCTGCTCGCGCGGTCGCAGGCGACGCGGACACCGCTGACGCGCGAACTGCTCGACGAGGTGGTGCGGACCAACGACAAGCAGCGCTTCCGTTTCTCCGACGACGGCGCGCGGATCCGCGCCAGCCAGGGCCACTCGGTCGCGGTCGATCTCGCGCTTGCGCCGCAGGAGCCGCCGGAACGCCTGTTCCACGGCACGGCGGCGCGGTTCGTCGCGTCGATCCGCGACGTCGGGCTGCAGCCCGGGTCGCGCCGGCACGTCCACCTGTCGGTCGACGAGGTCACGGCGCGCGCGGTCGGAGGCCGCCACGGTGTGCCGGTCGTCCTGGTCGTTCGCGCCGCGGCGCTGCACCGCGCCGGGCATGTCTTCTACCGTTCGGACAACGGCGTCTGGCTGGTCGCAGCGGTGCCGGCTGACTTCGTCGAGTTCCCGCCGGGTTGACCGCACGGCGCAGCCGTGGCGCGACTCACGCCGTCGCCGGCCATAGCCAGGCGAACGTCGCGGCGGTGACCACGCCGTAGACCAGCCCGTCGAACACGAACTTGAACGCCGTGCGCCACGCGACGCCCTTCCAGATCGATTCGGTGACGTTGGTGAAGGCGTAGCCGAGCACGCCGCAGGCGCCGGCGACCCGGAACACCGCCAGGAACTCCGAGCCGGGCTTGCAGGCGAGACCGGTGAGGTAGCCGACGAAGACGCTGACCACGATGCAGAACAGGAACCAGGCCGCGAGCGACGGCCCGATGTTGGGGATGCCGGCCTTGCGCATCAGCAGGAAGCCGACCGGACCCTGCTGGTACTTCTTCAGCATCTCGGGCTGGCCCATCTCCTGCATCGACTTGCAGCTCGGGAACACGTACTGGCCCGGCGGCAGCGTGTGTCGGCGCAGCGACTCGAGCAGCGACGCCTCATCGGGCAGTTTCTGGTAGTCGTTGCGGTGGATCGGCAGCGCCATGTGGATCACGGAGCTGACGACGAAGACGAAGACGGCCGACAGCAGGATCGGCAGCCAGAGCAGTGTCAACGCGGTCATGGTGCGCAGGATTGCAGCGCCTTGGGTGAAGGTACGGAAGAGTCTCTACGGGACTTCCCGGAGATCGATGCGACCGGGACGCTGGGAGCTGGACCGACCGGCTGCTACCTTCGCCTCGCCCATCTCCTGGCCAACTGCCGATACCACCGCGGTGACCGACTTCGACCTCGCGACCGACTGCCGCCACGTCCG
>CAYMRG010000689.1:0-2902 GCA_964392555.1 uncultured candidatus Brocadiaceae bacterium | reverse complement strand
ATCTGGCCGGCGCGCTCGAAGTTGCGCCGCGCGTCGTCGAGGTCGCCGCGCAGCATCTCGCACTGCGCCTGGACGTTGAGCGCGAGCGCGAGGTTCTCCTCGTCGCCGCCGTTGGCGACGCCCGCGGCGAAGCCCTCGACGGCCAGCAGGTCGCCGGCGACGAAGCGGTCGAGCGGGAAGTTCGGCTGCGCCACCGAACACGCGGTGGCGAGCAGCGTCACGGGCACGAGCCAGCGGAGCGACATGCGGCGAGTGGCGAGGCTCGGATCAGCGGTTGATGACCGACTTCTCGGACTCGGTCTTCATCTCGTACTTGTCGGTCCAGACCAGTTCGCCCGAGACCAGGTCGGTCATCTCGAACGTGACGTTGATGAAGGACGACCGCAGTCGGCCGGCCTGTCGATCGCGGCTGGCAATCACGCCCTTCAGGACGAAGTCGCTGCCGGCGACCTTGCGGTCGTTGGTGCCGGAGACCTGGCCCCGCTCCTTCATGCGCCGTTCGGCATCGACCAAGTCGTTGGCCTCCGGAGAACGGTCGAGGATCCGGATCTGGCGGCCGAAGGCCCGGAACAGTTCGGTTCGCAGGTCGCGCAGGATCAGCTGCTTGTCGATGTTGTCGGAGCTGTCGTTGCGCATCTCGGAGATGAAGAACGAGGCGCGTTCGCCGTCGCGTCCGGGCGCCAGGATGCCGTCGGCCTTCAATGCCGCAGCCATCTTGTCGACCATCGTCCGGATGTCCTGGCTCTGCAGGCCGGTGCCGGTGACGGAGTCCGCCGCGTCGGGATCGACGCGGGTGTCACGGGTGGCGGCGTGGCAGGCAGTGAAGAGGCCGAGCAGGCCACAGAGTGCGATACGGGTCAGCATGGTCTTGGTAGGGAGGAGGCGGCGTGCGGACCGCCGCAATCAGCTTCGAAGATTCTGCCGCAAGCGCAGACGGCGAGGAAGCGTGTCGACGGCCGGCAACGGCCGATGCCACCTCGTCTATCGACCGATTTCCCTGGCGGGCCGAAGTGCGGTCCGTACGCTGCCGACCACGGGAGCCACGTGCCAGCGCATTCCACGGTCCTGCTGATCCCCGCCTACCGCGAAGCCGGTCGCGTCGGGGACGTCGTCCGCGCCGTCCTGCAGCTGGGCCTCGACCTCGATGTCGTGGTCGTCGACGACGGCAGCGGCGACACCACGGCGCGCGAGGCGCGCGCGGCCGGCGCAACGGTCGTGACCCACCCCTACAACATGGGTTACGGCGCGGCTTTGCACACCGGTTATTGCTTCGCCGTGCGCGCCGGCTACCGGCGCGTGCTGCAGATGGACGCCGATGGCCAGCACGAACCGGCGATGCTGTCCAGGCTTCTTGCCGCGCTCGACGACGGCGCCGACGTCGCCGTCGGCTCACGCTATCTCGAAGGCACCCCGCCGCCGAGCAGCCTCGCGCGCCGGGTCGGCACGCGCCTGTTCGCCGCGATCACCTCGCGCTGGCTCGGCAGCCGCATCACCGACCCGACCAGCGGCTTCCAGGGTCTGTCGACGAACGCGCTCGCCGCAGTCGCGCACGACGGCTTCCCCGAGGACTTCCCCGACGCCGACGTCCTCGTCGAACACCACCGCCGCGGCCTGCGCGTGCGCGAGGTGCCGGTGCAGATGCACGCACGCCGCGGCGGGCTGTCGATGCACCGCGGCCTCCGCATCGCCTACTACGGCTACAAGATGTTCCTGACGCTCGCGCTGCTGCCGGTGCGCCGACCGACGCCGCTGCGCGTCCGCGATTCCGTGGCGAGGACGACGTGATCGCCGTGCTGCGCACCCTGCTCGAAGCGGACCTCGAACCGCTGCCCGAACGGCAGCGCGTGTTCGCGATCGTCGTCGCCGGCGGCCTGTTCGCCCTGATCTTCGAACTGGTGCGGCGCCGCAAGCTGCGCGAGGAGTACGCGTGGGTTTGGCTGCCGACGGCGGTCGGCCTGATGGTGCTCGCGCTGCAGCAGGACCTGCTGCTGACGGTGAGTCGCTGGATCGGCTCGGCGAGCACGGTCTCGACGCTGTTCCTGGGCGGCTTCCTGTTCCTGATCGCGCTCGTGCTGCAGTTCTCGGTGCGGCTGAGCCGCCTGACTCTGCGCCACCGCATCCTCGGCCAGCGCCTCGCCCTGCTCGAGGAGGAGCTGCGCCGCCTGCGCGGCGATCGCCCCGTCGACGCGCCGCAGCGCGAAGACGAGCGCGACGAGGTGGCGTGACCCTCCGCTCCGGCGACCCGGCCGAAGCGCTCGCCCGCGGCATCGCGGCGACCTTCCGCAAGCACGTGCAGCAGGAGCAACTGGCGCGGATCGCGCGGTGCGTGGCGAAGCTGTCGCCGGCGGATCTCTGGCGCCGCCCGTCACCGAACTGCAACTCGGTCGGCAACCTGCTGCTGCACCTCACCGGCAACACGACGCAGTGGATCCTCGCCAACTTCGGCCGCGTCGCCGACCACCGCGACCGAGCGGGCGAATTCGCGGCCGTCGAGGGCCGTGACGGCGCGACGCTGCTCGCGGCACTGACGGCGGTCGTCGCCGAGGCCTGTGACGTCGTCGACGGCCTGTCCGTGGCCGAACTGCTGCGCGAACGCGCGGTGCAGCAGCGCTACCGCGAGACCGGCCTGTCGTCGGTGCTGCACGTGCTCGAGCACTTCTCGGGACACGCCGGCCAGATCTTCGCCTGGACCAAACAGGTCACCGGCGAGGACTTGCGCTTCTACGATCTCTGAGCGGGCTCGCCCTGCGGGCGACCCCGCTCAGTGATTGCCTGGACGCCGCAACGCGGGTTCCTTCATCCGCGGCGAACAACGCAACCAGCCCCGCTGCGGCGTCGGTTCGGGCCGGCTCGCCCTGCGGGCGACCCCGCTCAGTGATTGCCTGGACGCCGCAACGCGGGT
>CAYMRG010000688.1:0-2904 GCA_964392555.1 uncultured candidatus Brocadiaceae bacterium | reverse complement strand
ACACGCTCGCGTTCCTGGTCGGCGAGGCCGGCGCCACCGACGTCAGCGGCAACGTGCTCGCCGCGACCCAGGCGCTCAGCTTCACGACCGGCAGCGACGCCGCGCCGCCGGTGCTCGCGTCGTCGGTGCCGAGCGCGGGCCAGTCGCGCGTCTCGACCAACTGCATCGTCGAACTGCACTATGACGAAGCGCTCGACGACCAGTGGATCAGCGAGGCGACCGCGCAGTTGGTGGTCGACGGCCAGGACTGGGTCGCGGTGGTCGAGCATCCGACCGCCGACACGATCCGGCTGACGCCGGTGCCGATGCTGCCCACCGACGCCGCCTGCACGGTGACGTTGACCGGCGGCCACGCCGGTGTGCGCGACCTCGCCGGCAACCCGCTGCCGGGCGACTTCAGCCTGTCGTTCACGACCTCGAGCGACCCGACGCTGCCGCATGTGATGCTGCAGCCGTCCGACGGCGCCAGCGACATCGCGACCAATGTCCATGTGTCGGTGGTCTTCGACGCGCCGATGGACCCAACCACGCTGCGCGCCGACACCGTGCTGGTGACCGACGACAGCGGCCAGCCGCTGGCCGGCTCGCTGGTCGCGGGCCAGGGCAACCGCGTCGCCACGTTCACGCCGGCGACGCCGTTCTCGCCGCTCACCTACTACCGCGTCCGCGTCGTCGGCGGCGCCGCGGGCGTGCAGCGCGTGACCGGGTCGTGGTTCGCCGAGGACCAGACCGGTCGCTTCCGCTGCGGTAGCTCGGCCGACAACGCGCCGCCGACGCTCGGCGTCCGCCTGAACGCGATCGACGCGTCGCGCGTGCAGGGCCTGGTGCTGCCGCCCAGCGGCTTCACCGTCGACGTCACCGCCGGCGACACCGGCAACCAGTGGGCCGACATGGGCACGGTCGCCGTGCTGCTGCAGGGTCCGGGCGGCGCGCCCGACGCGGCACAGCTCTACCTCACCGCGAAGGTCGGCTACGGCTCGTTCCAGGCCACGGTGGCGAGCGCGACGCCGCTGACCCCCGGCGACTGGACCGCGACGGTCACCGTTCGCGACCTCGCCGGCAACCTCGCGACCGCGGAACCGCTGCCGTTCCAGGTGGCCACGCCGACCGGCGAGCTGATGCCGTTCGAGCGCACGCAGCTGGTCTGGGTGCGCACCGACCTCGACCGCGACAACAACGGCCGGCCCGACTTCGACGACGACCTGGTCCGGCTCGGCTTCGCGGTCGACGGCGATCCGGCGGGCACGACGGCGCGTCTGCGCACGCTGCTGCTCGACGGCATCGTCGCGCAGGCCAACCGTCTCTACGGCCGCGGCTCGCGCGGCGAACCGCTCGACGCCGGCTCCGTCGGCCTGCGCTTCACGAAGCGCCAGCCGATCGCGCTGCAGCACATGCAGATGGCGCTCGGCGGCTACGACCCCGATGGCAACCGCGCGCGCGGCTACGCCGACGCCACCACCGGCGTGCTCGGCCGCGCCTACTACGACTACCGCAACGGCGACCCCGGCGAACGCAACACCTCGACCTCGCCCGGCCTCGGCGTGTTCCCGGGCGAGATGTGGCTCTACCAGACCGAGATCCACGAACAGGTCTACCCGGCGTTCCTGACGCTGTTCGCGCAGCGCTTCCGGCCGCTGATCCCGCAGATGGGCGGCACGCCGGTCGGCACGAACCCGCTCGATGCCGTGGTGCTGGCACCCGGCTTCGTCTTCGCCACCGCGACGCCGCCGCAGCGGGCGCGCTGGCAGACGATCATGGACGCGGCCGACGACTGGGCGACCGTGATCGGCATCATCCTCGCACACGAGGTCGGTCACTCGGTCGGCCTGGTCGCGCCGGGCGCGGCGCCGAACGGCCTGTTCGGCGACGCGACGCTGCACGACACCTTCGCCGGCGCCACCGAGGTCATGGCGCCGTCGGTCGGCTACGAGGCGATGACGACCCTGCAATACCAGTTCCGCGACATCGACCTCGCCTACCTGCGCCAGAGGATCCTGCTCCGATGAACCCGCTCGCCATCCGTCGCGGCATCGCCGCCGCGCTCCTCGCCGTGCCGCTGCTCGGCGGCCGCGCCGCTGCGCAGGATCAGGCCACGGCGCTCGCCATCGCGCTGCGCAAGGCCGACGTCGTCGTGCGCGCGCAGGTGCTCGCCGCCACCGATCCGTCGCCCGAGTGGCATCGACTGCAGTTCGCGGCGACCGAGGTCCTGACCGGCACGGTCGGCGGCCAGTTCGCGCTGCTCGAGCCGACCGGCGCCTGTTGCGGGCGCAGCCTGTTCGCGCTGCAGCCCGGCGACGACGCGATCCTGTTCCTGCGCCGCACCGGCACGACGTTGCACCCGTTCGGCGGCGCGCGCGGCGTGCTGCCGGCGAACGACGAACTGCTCGCCCACCTGCGCGCGCTGGTCGCGGCGCCCGACGAAGCCGCGCGCACCCACCTGTTGGTCCAGTCGCTGCATTCGACCGAACCGCGGATCGCCGCCGACGCGGCCCACGCGCTGGCGCTGGTGCCGCCGGCCCTGTTCGGCGCCCAGGACCGCCACGAGGTCGTCGCGGCGCTGGCCGACGCCGTCGCCGCGGGATCGACCGCAGCCGCGCCGCTGCTCGACACCGCGCTGCACCAGGCCGACCCCGCGGTGCTCGACGCCGTGCTGCCGCTGTTCCTGCGCTGCGACCGCGACGACGTCGCCGGACTGCTGCGGCGTGGCCTCGCGCGCACCGATGCGGCGACCCTGTCGCAGCGCCTCGCGCTGCAGGACACCGGCGACGAGCGCGCCGCGCTGCGCTTCGCCGACCTGGTCGAGGAGCTGCCCGCGGCCCACGGCTCGCCGCTGCTCCGGCAGCTGCTGGCGCGGGCCACCAGCCCGCGCGTGCAACTGGCCGCGGCCGAACGGCTCGCGCGCCG
>CAYMRG010000687.1:0-2924 GCA_964392555.1 uncultured candidatus Brocadiaceae bacterium | reverse complement strand
AGCAGGGTGCGCGCCGTGTGCAGCTGCTGGCGGGCGCGCGCCTGCGCCGCCTCGCGCGCGCCGGCGACGGCCAGCACGGGCCAGATCGCGCTGGTCACGACCAGGGCGCCGGCGATCGCCGCGACGCAGACGCGCTGGTGGCGGCGCAGGAACTTGCCGGCCCGGCGCACGACGCCGGCGGGGCGGGCGAGGATCGGCTGCAGCGTCAGCAGCCGGTCGAGATCGTCGGCGAACTCGTCGGCGCTCGCGTAGCGGTGCCGGGCATCCGGCTCCATGGCCTTGGCCAGCACGATCTCGAGATCGCGCGGCACCTGCGGGGCCTGTCGACGCAGCGACGGCAGCTGCCCGTTCTCGATGCGGCGCAGCACCTCGTGCGTGCTCGAACCGGCGAACGGCGGGCTCAGGGTCAGCGCCTCGTAGAGCGTCACGCCGAGGCTGTAGACGTCGGCGCGGCCGTCGATCGCGCTGTCGCCGTCGCGCAGGCGCTCGGGCGCGGCGTAGACCGGCGTGCCGGCGAAGGCGCCGGTCTGCGAGGCGTCGGGGTCTTCGAGCCGCGCCAGCCCGAAGTCGGCCAGCACCGGTCGGCCGTCGGCGCGCAGCAGGATGTTCGACGGCTTGACGTCGCGATGGACCAGGCCGTGGCGATGCACCTCGCCGAGGGCGCGGGCGATGCGGATAGCGAGCCGCACGAACCATTCGACGGTGGTGCGCGTGCCGAGCGTCTCGACCGGCCGGCCGAGGACCTCGGCCAGCGTCGCGATCGCCAGCGGCTTCGCCTGCTGGCGCAGCGCCAGGATCAGCGACTGCAGGCTCGGGCCGTCCACGTACTCCATCTCGAACGCCAGCATCTCGGCGTGGTCGATGATGCGGTGGATGTGGACGACGTGGTCGTGGCGCAGGCGCGCCAGCGACCGCGCCTCCTCGAGGAACCGCTGCTTGGCGCGCGGCGACATCGCCAGCGAATGGGGCAGGACCTTGATCGCGACCTCGCGCTGCAGGATCTGGTGGCGGGCGAGGTAGACGGTGCCCATGCCGCCGTGGCCGAGTTCGCGGACGATCTCGTAGCCGCCGAGGACCGGACGGCTCGGCTCGCGGCGACCGGCGACCGAACACGCCAGCGCCCAGGTCTTGCGGATCCGGTCGCGGAGGTCGGGACGGTTCGGGTGGTAGGTGGCGAGGTCGGGCGTGCGCCCCTCGAGGATCTCCTGCAGGAGTTCGTCGAACAGGTCGGCCAGCAGTTCGTCGTCGCTCGCCCGAGTTCCAGGGGCGGGGTCGGGATCGCTCACGGCATCCCTCCGGAATCCTCGTCGCTGCCGAGCAGCTGGCGAAGTCGGTTGCGATAGCGCGTCACGCCGCGCAGCAGACGTTCCTTGGCCGTCGACAGCGGCAGCTGCAGGTCTTCGGCGATCGCGCGCATCGGCACCTCCTCGAACAGCCGCAGCTGCACGATCGCGCGCAGGTCCGGCTCGAGGCTCTCGAGCGCGTTCTCCATCGCGCGCGCCCGTTCGCGGAAGCCGGCGACCCGGCTCGGCGTCGTCGAACCCGGGGGCAGCATCGACGACACCGACTCGCGTTCGGCGAGCGTCGAGAACGGCGCGGTCGTGTGGTCACCGCCGCGCTTGGTCCGGCCGAGCGAGCGCCCGGCATCGCGGACGCGGTTGCGGGCGATCGACAGCAGCCACATGCGCCAGGCGGACAGGTTCTGCCACTCGTGCTGGTGGCGGTCGCGCCATGAGCACCACAGCGTCTCCTGCCAGATGTCCTCGACCGAGACCTGGCCGCGCAGCTTCGCACCGAGCCAGCTGTTGATGACGACGAACACGCTCGCGACGTCGAGGCTCTGCACCAGCCGACCCCATTCCGTGGGGTCCCGGTGCGGCGCGGCGTCGGGACGAGGTTCGTCGGTCATGGGCAGTTGCGCATGATACCCCGCCCTGCCAGCCAAGACGCCGGGCGTGACCGGTCAGAGCCTGAGAGAGAATCCTCTCGAAGGCTCTGCGCGGCCGCGTAGGCGGCCGCCAATTGGCATCCTGAGAGGCCGTATCATGATTTTCTCTCGGCCTCTCAGCGCGTCGCCTGGTCGAGCGCGTCGATCGCGAGGCGCGCGATCCGGCTCGCCAGGCTGCGCAGCGCGGCCTGGCGGGAACTCGCCGCGGTCGTGTCGTCGCCGGCCGCGGTGTCGATGCGATGGAGCGCTGCGCTGCGATCCTCGGTCGCGGCGAGGAAGCGGCCGACCGCCGCCGGGTCGCCGTCGCAGTGTTGCCAGAGCCAATGGCATCGGCGCAGCATTGCCGCGTAGTCGCTCGGCAGTTCGGGATCCGCCACGGCGAATGTCGCGACCAGGGCCTGGCGCAGCGTCCGGTAGGCTCGGTGGTCGGCGAACGCGTCGCGGATCTTGGCGTAGAGCCGGGCGCGGCGGCGGTCCGGCGGGATCGGCGAGACGAACGCGTCGGTCTCGAGCAGGTGGCGGGCGAAGGCGATGGCATCGGTGTCCGGCACCTCGACGAGCTTGCCCGAGTGCCAGGCGTCGAACAGCGTCACCCCGGCGAACACCTGCCCTTCGCGGTCGGCGTAGAGGTGGTCGAAGTAGTCGGCCAGGCGATGTTGCCGCGGGTCGTCATCGAGGTCGGCCAGGATCGCGGCGAGCGCGCGGTCGAGGTCCGGCGGCAGGCCGTGCAGGTAGTTGGCGAAGCGTTCGCCGGGCTCGAGGTCGCGGCCGCGGGTGACCACCGTCGCGCTGCGCCAGTCGTAGGTCACGGCGGCGGCGAGGGTCGGACCGAAGGTCATGCCACGGATCCCGGCCGTGGCCGCGGCGTGGAGCGGGTCGTCGGCCGCGACCAGGTGACGCGGTTTCGCGACCGGGGCGTAGACCGTGGTCTCGAACCACGGTGTCGCGGCGGTCGGGGCGACCGCCGCGGTGGTGG
>CAYMRG010000686.1:0-2930 GCA_964392555.1 uncultured candidatus Brocadiaceae bacterium | reverse complement strand
CTCGACCTCTACCCCGCCGGGGTCTCAGCTACCCACACGACTTCCTGATGCGCCAGAAGAAGAAGAGAGAGAAGAAGTGGGCTGTCGAACGGGTCAGCGCAGCGTGGTTGTCGCGGAGTTCGTCAGCAGCAGTTGGTTGCCGGTGAGGCGCAGGCTCTGGAAGTAGAGGGATACGCCGACCAGGCCGGGATTGGGCGGGAGGGCGAGCTGGCCGACGTGGGGATTGCCGAAGCCCGGGTAGAACACGGGCCCGTAGAGCGCGATGACGCCGCCGGGGCCGATCTCGAGCGTGCCGAACGGGGGCAGCGGCAGGTTCGTCGCGGTCAGAGCGGCGAACAGCACGAAGGCGTCGGCCGCGTCGCCGGTGTTGTCGAGCGTGGTCGTGCCGCCGGGCGGTGCGCACGGGCTCGCGGCGAGGACCGGACCGCACAACTGGCCGATCAGGTGCGGGCTGGTGACGGTGCCGGCGATCACGCCACCGTTGATCGTCGCGCGGCCGGTGCTGTCGAGCGAGGGCCACGCGTCGAGCGTGCCGTAGGTGCCGCCGATGCCGGTGGGGCCGTTCTGGCGGGCCAGCACCTCGAGCGTGCCGTTGGGGGCGACGACCACGATGCGACCGGCGTTGCCGCTGGTCGACAGGTTGATCCACATTGCCACGTTGCCCTGGTCGTCGATCGAGCGCATCGGATTGCGCGAGTAGGCGAGGCCGTAGACCTGGCCACCGTCGGCCGGGGAATAGAACGAGAGCACTTCGCGCCACGCGCCGGGCTTGCCGGCGAACCAGCCCGAGGTCAGGTTGTTCGCCGCGTCGCGGTAGTCGCAGAAGAAGGCGATCTCGCCGCGGCCGTTGATCGCCGCGCCCTGGAAGGCGAGGAAGGTGCCGCCGATCGGGGTCGGGTCGCCGGCGCGCAGGTACGAGCTGGTCACGCCGTTGTGGTGCACGAACAGGCCGGAACCCGCCTGACCACCCTGCACCACGCCGCGGAACGTGATCTGGCCGCAGTCGTTGATCGCCGGCGCCGGCCCGACTGGCAGCGTCGTGCCGTCGACGAAACCGAGCGACTCGGTTGCGATCATCGCGAACACGCCGCCGCCCGGCGCCGTCTGGCCGACCGCGGCGACGACGCTCGTGGAGCCGCCACTCCAGAGGAATACGTCGGCCTGAGCCGGGGTCGTGGTGGCGGCGAGGAAGGCGACCTCGCCGTAGGTGTTGACCGAGCCCGGACCGACGGCAAGGAACGTTCCGCCGAGCGGCGACGGATCGCCGACCGCCGCGACCTTGACGATCGTCGCGGTCGCCGCCTGGTAGAGGAACAGGCCGCGCGAGCTGCTCGCGTTGACGAGATCGGCGAGGAACAGCACGTCGCCGCGATCGTTGATCGACGGCGCGAACATGGTGCCGCCGAAGAAGCCGGCGAACGTGCCGCCGAGCGGCGACGGGTCGCCGCACGTGCCGTGCTGGCCCGACCCACCGCCATTGCCACAGCCGATCGCGATCGGGTGCACGCCGTTCGCGTCCGCGACCAGGATGCCCTGGTTGCGGGTCGCACCCGTGAGGTTGCTGAAGAAGGCAATCGCCCCGGCGCGGTTGGCCACCGAGGGGTTGAAGAACGACTGCTGGCTCAGCGCGCCGGCGCCGGGGACCGGGGTGCCATCCGCGACGGGCACGATCGTGCCACACAACGCGGTTGGGTTCGCGAGCACCGAGGGGCCGGCACCGCCGCCTGGCGCCGGGTTCGCCGCCGGAGTGCCGTGGGGCATGCCGACCTCGTCGTGGGTCCGGACGAAGGTCTGGGCTGGCAGCAGGGACACCAGGAACGGCAGGAAGGCGAGAGCGGGCTGTGTGCGCATGGTGTGGTCCCGATCCTACGCAGGGTCCGGCGCAGCCAGCTCGTGGCGCCGGGGAATCCCGCCCAAGCGACCAGCCTCAGCCTTCGCGCACCGCGTTGACGTTCCAGGTCGGGATCGCGATCTCGACCTTGCCACCGGCCGGAACGCGCAGCAGCTTCGCCTGGCAGCCGAGCCGCGAGTCGAGCCCGACGTCGCGCGCTTCGTCGAGCTGGTCGAGCTCGTCCTCGCTCGGCTCGCTGAGGCATTCGCCGCCGGCCTTGACCTTGACGTGGCAGGTCGAACAGGCGCAGACTCCGCCGCAGGCGTGGTCGAGTTCGAGGTGCTGCGCCATCGCCGCCTCGAGGATCGTCTCGCCGACGGCGATCGTGAAGGTGCGCGTCTCACCGAGCACGCGCAGCGGGACCTTGGCGGGGGACCGGTCGCTCATGGGGTCGTCTCGTCGCGCAGCGCCTTGGTGACGGCGGAGCTGATCACGTCATCGGCGATCGTCGCGGTCACCTTGGTCAGGTCGTCACAGCCGGCCTTGATCGCGGCCGCATCGGCATTGGCCGCCAGCAGCTTCTCGAGCGCGCGCACGGCCTTCTGCACCGGATAGGTCTGGTCGGGCGCCAGTTCGGCCATCTGCAGCGCCTTCTGCGTGCCCCGCACCATCGCCGTCGCCTTGTTGCGCACGTCGACCGCCTCGCGGGCCAGGTAGTCGGCCTGCGCGTGCTCGATCGAATCGAGCATCATGCGCCGGACCTCGTCGCGCGACAGGCCGAACGACGGCACGACCTGGATGCCGGCGACGACGCCGGTGCGCTGCTCGCGCGCGGCGTCGCGCAGCACGCCGTCGGCGTCGACCAGGAACGTCACCTGGATGCGCGGCAGGCCGGTCAGTACGATCGAGATATCGATCACGATCATCAGGTAGCTTGCCATGATGATGGCGAGCACCACGCCGCGACGCGGAGGATGCGATGTGGGTGCCATGGTCAGCGTTTTGGTGGTGCTTCGACGCCCGACATCGCCATCACGGCCGGAGGCAGACGCTCGCCCTCGATCTCGCTCGATCTCACGACGTCCTCGGTCAGCGTGTT
>CAYMRG010000685.1:0-2936 GCA_964392555.1 uncultured candidatus Brocadiaceae bacterium | reverse complement strand
CGCCGAGCTCCTTCAGCATGCGCTGGTAGAGGTCGGGCCGCATGCCCGCCATGCCCTGCTCGATCTCGGCGCGGCTGCCGATGCTCGGCAGGTAGAAGAGAGAGGCTTTCATCGCTTGCCCTTCGCTTTCGGCTTCGATTTGCCAGTCGGAGTCGCCGCGACTCCCGGCACATTCCGGAGAATAGAACGTGTCAGCCCGCCATCGACCACCAGCGCCTGGCCGGTGATGTAGCTCGCCTGCGGCCCCAGCAGGAAGGCGATGGTCTCGGCAATGTCCTGCGGCGTGGCGATGCGGCCGAGCGGAACGATCCGGGCGCGGCCGCGCCGCAGCCTGGCCTGGCTGTAGATCGCCTCGGTCATCGAGGTGTGCACGAAGCCGGGGCAGACGCTGTTGGCGCGGATGCCGTCGGAGGCCCATTCCATGGCCATCATCTCGGTCAGCATGATCAGCGCCGCCTTGGCCGGGCTGTAGGCGCCGGTCGGCAGCTGCGGCATCACGCCGGCCATCGAGGCCAGCATGACGATGGCGCCTTTCGAGGCCTTGAGATGCGGATGGGCGGCCTTGGCCAGCAGCCAGTTGGCGCGCAGGTCGATGTCGAACACGCGGTTCCAGGTCGCGACGTCGAGATCGACCAGCCGGGACGGTGCGGTGATGCCGGCATTGCCGACGATCGCATCGATGCCGCCCATCGCCTTCACCGCCGCCGCGATCACCTGCGCCGGCGCATTCGGCCGCGCCATGTCGGCCTTGAGCGTGCGCACCCTGGCGCCGAAGCCGCGCAGCTCCTCGGCCAGCGCCTCGAGCTCGTCGAGATAGGCGATGTCGCACAGCGTGAGCGCCTCGGCACCGTCGGCCACCAGCTTCACCGCCGTCGCCCGCCCGATGCCGCGACTGGCGCCGGTTATCACGACCCGCATCGTGCCCTCCCATGTTTGCCCGGATGGTGGCACGGATGCGGACAGACGGTCGATCCTCGCGCCCCGGGCTCAGCTTTCCTTGCGGAACGGATTGACGATTCGCAGCCGGTCGCCGATGACCATGCCGTGCTGCATGTCCTCCGACCATAGTGTCTTGCTGCCCGCCCGCAGCGCCGAGGCGATGATCAGCGAATCGAATATCCTGTAGCCATACTGCTCGGCGATGCGTAACGCCTCGTCGTGGACCGCGATATCAAGCGGGAGAATGTCGGAACACAACAGGCGCAATTCCCCGAGTGATTCGCGAACCCCGCGCCAATCCATACCGAGTTTGCGCCGGGCAACGTTGGCAAACTCGTTCAGGCCCTGAACGCTGGTGGCAGGTCGATTGAGAAGAATCGCGCGCGCCGCGGCGGCGCGCTCGTCCAACGTGAAGGCGTAGACCAGCACGTTGCTATCGACGAATTCGGCCGCCATCAGCCTATCGCTCGTTGGCCTCGTCGCGATCAAACTTCCAGCCGGGAGGAAGCGGCTTGCTCAAAGCCTTGATCCGCTCGATGGCGCGCTCGCGACTGCGATCCCGAGCGACGTCGAACTCACGTTCGCCGGCGACACGGATGTCGATCTCGTCGCCCTCCTTCAGCTTCAGCGCTTCGACGATGGCCGAGGGAAGCCGAATGGCAAGGCTGTTGCCCCATTTGCAGACCTGCATGATCCCTCGCAAAGATATACGTACAAAATGTATATCTCATCGACCATCGTCAAGGCGCGTCACCGTGGCAGTTTCCAACGAATGGCCGCGACTGGAAGAACGTCGCCAGGCTGGTCGAGGGGAGCTATCGCCTGATGGCGCCCAGGCGTCTCACCCGCGCCCGATCATGAGCTCGGCGGCACGGTGCCGGGTCTGGGATCGATCGGCAGCAGGCGGTCGAGCCCGACCAGCTGCTCGTACAAAGCGGCCGCCTGCAGCAGCGCCGCCTCGCCGCGCGGCCTGCCAACCAGCTGCAGGCCGACCGGACGGCCGTGCCGGTCGAAGCCGCACGGCACGGCGATCGCCGGGCAGCTGGTGAGGGTGATCACCGAGTTGACCGTCGAGCCGGCCATGTAGTTCTCCGGTTTCTTGCCGGCGATGGTCTCGGGATGGCGCAGCATCACGTCGAACGCCGCCGTCGGCGAGCCCGGCGTCACAAGGAGGTCGTAGGTCTGGAAGAACTCGACGACGCGGCGGTAGAAGGCGGCGCGCTCGCGCTCGGCCCAGGCGATTGCCGAGGGCGATTGCTGCAGGCCGCGCTCGGTGTTCCAGATGATGTCGGGCTTGATCTTGTCGCGATGCTCGTTGAGCTGCAGCTCGCGATCGACCACGAAGGCCTGGCTGCGCAGGTTGAGGAAGGCCTCGTCGATGGCGCCGATGTCGGGCGAGGCTTCCTCGACGATGCAGCCCAGCTCCTCGAAGCGGCGCGCCATCCTGGTGCAGATCTCGCGGATGTCGTGGTCGATCGCCATGCGGCCGTCGTAGTCGGCGGTGAAGGCAACCCGGCGCGGCGCCGTCGGCCGGGCGACCGCGGCGCTGAACGACAGCGCGGGTGCGTCGAACGTCATCGGATCGTGCAGGCAATGCCCGGCCATGGCATCGAGCGCGAGCGCCAAGTCTCCGACCGTGCGCGCCATCGGGCCCTGAACGGACAGCGACGACCAGAGATTGTTCACGGTGCCGCGCGTCACCCGGCCGGGCGACGGCCGCAGACCGACCACCGAGCAGTAGGTGCCGGGCCGGCGCAGCGCGGATACGCCGATCGCCTTCGGCCACTGGTCGACGCTGGGGCTGCTGCAGCGCGACAGGCTGCTTGCGCTCGACACCGGCTGCCTGTGGGGCGGCTGCCTGAGCGCGGCGCGGCTGCAGCCGCAGCCCGAAGGCCCGGCAAAGGTGGCCGAGATCATCCAGGTGGATTGTCCGCAGACGCGCCAGCCGGGCGTCTGACAGCCAGGACCCGGCGCGGGGGCGCCGGATCGAGCGCTCA
>CAYMRG010000684.1:0-2942 GCA_964392555.1 uncultured candidatus Brocadiaceae bacterium | reverse complement strand
GCCGTTCGACCTCCGGATGCCACATCTTGGCGTGGTGGTCGAAGAACAGGTCGTCGCGATGGAGCCGGTGCACCGGCAGCCCGTCGACCGTCCCGCTCGCCAGCGTCACGTCCGGCCGCCATTCCTTGCTGCCGCTCAGCACCGCCACGTCGCAGCCGAGCGCCCGCTGCCGCTGGGCGAGGTCGAAGACGTAGGACTCCGACCCGCCGCGGCTCTCCGGCGGAAACTGGTGGATGACGTGCAGGACGTCCATCGGTGCGCGCAGGATATACTCCGCCAGCGAGATTCCTCGATGGCGCCCCAAGATCGTGACCTCGCGGCCGAGATCGCCGCAGCCCGGCGCGGCGAACCGCACGCGCTCGACAGCCTGTTCGCCCGCAACCTGCCGCCGCTCGTCGCCTTCATCCGCGCCCGCAGCGGCCAGGCCGTCGCCGCGCGCGAATCGGCCGTCGACATCGCCCAGTCGGTGTTCCGCGAGGTCCTGATGGACGCCGACAAGATCGAGCTGCAGGGCGAGGGCGCCTTCCGCAACTGGCTGTTCATGCAGGCGACCCGGAAGGTCCTCGACAAGGCCAAGTTCCACGGCCGCGATCGCCGCGACTTCGGCCGCGAAGTCGCCATCCCCGAAGCCGGCCCCGCCGCCGACGCGCTGCTGGCGTGCTACGCGTCGATCGCGACGCCGAGCATGCACGCGATCGCCCGCGAGGAGCTGGCGCGCTTCGAGCAGGCCGTGCAGAAGCTGCCCGAGAACCAGCGCGACGCGGTGACGATGTCACGGCTCATGGGGCTCGAGTACCCGCAGATCGCCGAGCAAATGGGAACCACCGAGTCGGCCGTGCGCGGGCTCGTGGCGCGCGGGCTCGCGGCCTTGTCGAGCGATCTCGACGGCGACGCGTGACGGGCCGTCGACCGGCTGTTGCGCAAGGACCTGGGCGAGGTCGCGCAGCAGCCGATCGACGTCGGTGCCAGCGAGCCGCTGTCACCACCGCTGTGTTTCCATTGTTTCGGTGCCGACGGCGGCCCGTTCGCCGGCGAGCAGATCGACGCTCGCGACGCGATCGCTGACGACCTGCAGGTCGAGCGACGGCACGTTCCTCGTCAGCCCCTCGTCGAGGCGCACCGCGGCGAGGAACCCATGGGCGGTATCACAGCGGTATTCGGTCGCGCCGCGCAATTCGTGCACCGCAGGCAGGTCCTGACCGAAGACGGTCGTGTATTCGCGTCGTATGCGCCGCACGGCGACCTCGCCGCTCGCAGCCTCGATGCGCCGGTAATCGGCGACGAACGTGCCGGTCGTGTCATCGGCGGTATCGCGCCACGTCGCCTCGCACTCGCGGACCTCGCCCGACAGCAGGCCCAGCAAGCCGCGCAGGAAGCTGCGCTGATCGCCAGCGAGGCCTTCGGCGAAGGCGTAGCCGCGGATCCGCCCGTCGGTGGCGAGCCGGACGAACACCGGCGCCGCGCACGCCGCGGCGCACGCGACCTGCAACGGATCACCCGCAATCGCGCGGCCATCGGCGTCCCGCAGCGACAGGTCGCGGACGTCGTGTCGCAGCAGCAGTTCGTCGCCGCGGCGATCGAGCACCGTGGTGGTGACGACGCAGCGCGCATCGAGCACCTCGGCCGGCCGTGCACCGGCCGCCGCGCTGCGCGTGGTCCTCGTCAGGCGATCGGCGATCCGGAACGTGAAGCGCGAACCGATCGGCGCCCCCCAACTGCCGAGTTCCACGGTCATCGGCGCGGGTCCCTGGCCGGCTCGCGCCAGGTTGGCCACGGCGCCGCCGTTCCGGACCATCGGGCGAGCGACGCCGCCTGGGCGGAACATGGGCAGCGCGTAGCCGAGCACCGCCAGACCGAGCACGGCGGCGGCGAGCACCCGGGCATGTGAGGTGGCAGGGCGGAGGGGCAAGCGGGACATGCTGGTGGAGCGACCGGGAGCAGGCGCCCGTTCGCGACGTGCAGAGAATCTGCCGGCGCACGGGACTGCCACCGCCACCCCCGTTGGCAGCGGCGCCGCGGATTCCCGGAGGGCAGCGCATCCGCCGGCGACCACGAAATCCGCGAACACGCCGCCGGCCCGCGTCGCTTCGTCGACCTTCGCGCGCCTCCGCTATCCTCAGGCCCCCCCATGACCGAGCCTTCCAACCCGCTCCCGACGCCACCGGCCGCCGACAAGGCCCAGGTCGAGGCCCTGATCGCCGAGTGCATCGAAGCCATGGAGAAGGGCGAGGCGGATCCCGCGTCGCGGCTGTGCGCGACCCGCCCCGATCTGCTGACGCGCGTCCAACACCGCCTCGCCCAGCTCGTCGCCCGCGGCCTGGTCACGGCGCCGCACGCGAACATCCCGGCCGCGATCGGCCCGTACGAGATCGTCCGCGAGCTGGGCGCCGGCGGCATGGGCACGGTCTACCTGGCCGAACAGCGCGAGCCGGTGCGCCGCCAGGTCGCGCTGAAGGTCATCAAGCTCGGCATGGACACGCGCGAGGTCGTCGCCCGATTCCAGGCCGAACGACAGGCGCTGGCGCTGATGAGCCATCCGCACATCGCGCAGGTCTTCGACGCGGGCATCACCGGCGACGGGCGGCCGTTCTTCGCCATGGAGTACGTCGCCGGCAAGGGCCTGCTGCAGTTCTGCGACGAACGGCAATTGCCGACCACCGCGCGCATGCGGCTGCTGGCGACGATCTGCCGCGCGGTGCAGCATGCGCACGACCGCGGCTTCATCCATCGCGACCTCAAGCCGTCGAACGTGCTCGTCGCGGAGGTCGACGGGCAGTTCGTACCCAAGGTCATCGACTTCGGCATCGCCAAGGCCGCGGCCAATGCCGCGCTCGCCGACGTCTCGCTGCACACGCGCGCCGACCAGGTGCTCGGCACGCCCGAGTACATGAGCCCCGAGCACGCGCGGTCGGGCGGGCTGGACGTCGACACGCGCGCCGACG
>CAYMRG010000683.1:0-2943 GCA_964392555.1 uncultured candidatus Brocadiaceae bacterium | reverse complement strand
GCTGGTGCGCGCCAGCACCGCCGGCCAGGTCGACGCCGAGGCCCTGCGCGCGCGCGGCGTCGGCGAACGGCCTGGCGCCTTCTACCAGCGGCTGTCGCACGACAACGGCCGCGCGTTCGAGAGCCTGGTCGCCGAACTCGAAGGCGCCGACGGCGCGGTCGCGTTCGCCAGCGGCATGGCGGCGATGTCGGCGGCGCTCGCCGCGCACGTCGCGAGCGGCGACCGCGTGCTGCTCGCCGAGGAGATCTACGGCGGTACGTCGGCGTTCGCGACCACCGATCTGGTGCGCTTCGGCGTGCGCGTCGAGCGCTTCTCGGCGCTCGACCTGGCGGGCCTGCGCCGGGCGCTGGCGACGCCGGCGCGGCTGGTGGGGTTCGAATCGCCGATCAACCCGACGCTGCGCGTCGTCGTCGTCGCCGCGACGGCGGCGCTCGCGCTCGAGCGCGGCGCCCTGGTCGTGTTCGACGGCACGTTCGCCCCGCCGCCGATCCAGCGCGCGCTGGCGCTCGGCGCCGACCTCGTCGTGCACTCGGCCACCAAGTTCTTCGGCGGCCACAGCGACGTGCTCGCCGGCGTCGTCGCCGGTCGCCACGCCCTGCTCGGGCCGATCGAGGCGTGGCGCCGCCGCACCGGCGGGGTGCTCGCGCCGGACCCGGCCTGGCTGCTGCAGCGGTCGTGGCCGACCCTAGGCCTGCGTGTGCAGGCGCAGCAGGCCGCCGCGCTGGCTCTCGCCGAAGGACTGCGCGCCGACGTCGCCGCCGGCCGACTCACCGCCGTGACCTATCCCGGATTGCCCGATCACCCCGACCACGCGTTGGTTGCGCGCCAGATGCGCGGCGGCGGCACCATGGTCAGCATCGAAGTGCCCGGCGGACTGCCCGGCGCCCGGGCCGTGTTCGATGGTCTGCGGCACATCGCGCGGGCGCCGAGCCTCGGCGGCATCGAGTCGCTGGCGACGCTGCCCGCGTTCACGACGCACGCCAGCCTGACCCCAGCGCAGCGCCGCACCGCCGGCATCGCCGACGGCCTGCTGCGGATCTCGGTCGGCCTCGAAGGCGCCGAGGTGCTGCTCGACGACGTGCGGCAGGCGCTGGCCGGCGCGCCGAGGTGAGCCGGGACGCCGCCGCGCGGGGCGCGGCGGCAGCACCGTTGCGGCGGTCCGTTCCTTGCGTGGTCTTTCCGCAGCCATCCTGTTAGCCTGTCCGCCCAGCGATCGGCACCGGTCGCGACCAACACAATGGTGATGCAACGGATTCGGGCGGCAGCATGGATGGCCGCGATGGCGTTCGTCCTCGACGTGACCCTGTTCTGCGCCGGGCCGAGCCGTGGCCTCGGCGCGCAGGAACCGGGCAACGGCAAGCCGGTGGCTGAAAAGCCGGTCGCCGAGAAGCAGGTCGCCGAGAAGCAGGTCGCCGAATTGGCCGACGCCGCAGCCAGGACGCGGCCGGTCGCGCCGACGATCGGCGTCGTCGACATCGTCAAGGTGTTCGACCAGTATCCGAAGGCGATCAAGGAGCGCGAGCGGCTCGGCAAGCGCAAGGCGGATTACGACGCCCGCATCGACCAGCTCAACAAGCGGCTCGACGAGATCAAGGCGACGATCCCGACGCTGAAGAAGGACTCGCTCGAATACCGCCTCAAGGTCGCGGAGTACCGCGGCGGTCTGCAGCAGCGTGAGGACCTCGGCAAGGTGTTCGGCGAGGAATACCAGCTCGAGATGATGCGTTCGGATCTCGATCTGTTCGCCGACATCGAGTTCGCGGTCGCGCAGGTCGCCAAGGACCGCGGCCTGCAGCTCGTGCTGCGCACCTACGAAGTGCCGGGCCCCGGCGAAGGCGACGACGAGGTCCGCATGCTGCAGGTGCGCAGCAGCGCGTTCGACCGCCGGCAGGTCTGGTTCGCCAGCGGCGACATCGACATCACGCCGGCCGTGATCAAGTTCCTGCAGGTGCCGCTCGACCGCCCCGCGGCCAAGCCGGCGAACGCCGGCGGCGCGGCGGGCCAGGCGGCCGCGCCGAATGGCGACGCGGGAGCGAAGAAGGACGGCGTCGGCGACCGCAGGGGAGGGGAGTAGCGAGTGGTGGCGAACACACCGACCGTTCCGACGACGCCCGCCGGGCGACCGCAGCGCACGCTGAAGAGCCCGGTCGAGTACCGCGGCGTCGGCCTGCACTCGGGCAAGGAGATCCGCATCGTCGTGCGTCCGGCCGAGGCCGGCACCGGCGTGACCTTCGTGCGCACCGACATCGAGGACCATCCGGTGGTGCGCGCGCACGGCGCGAACATGAAGGCGCGGCAGCGCCGGACCTGCATCCAGGACGGGCGCGCCGAGGTCTACACCTGTGAGCACCTGCTCGCGGCGCTGTTCGCGCTCGGCATCGACAACGCGATCGTCGAGATCGATGGCGAGGAGGTGCCGGGGCTCGATGGCGCGGCCAGCGAGTTCCTGCGCGGCCTGCGCGACAGCGGCTCGATCGAGATGCGCGCGACGCGGCCGATCTACTCGGTCAAGCAGCCGATCTACGTCCGCGAAGGCGCGGCAAGCCTCGTCGCGCTGCCGGGCAGCGGCAAGCTGACGATCGAATACCACCTCGACTACCAGGCCAAGAACGGCTCGGTCGCGGGCGCGAAGCAGATCGTCGCGTTCGAGCTGACGCCGGACAACTTCGAGCGCGAGATCGCGCCGGCGCGCACGTTCGTGTTCTCGCACGAGGTCGAGCCGCTGCGCGCGGCCGGGCTCGGCAAGGGCGCGACGCCGCAGAACACGCTGGTGGTCGGGCCCGATGGGCCGCAGGCCAACACGCTGCGCTGGGACGACGAGCTGGCGCGCCACAAGATCCTCGACCTGATCGGCGACATCGCCAACTGCGGGCTCGACCTCGACGCGCACATCATCGCGACGCGTTCGGGCCACGGCCTCAACATGGCGTTGGTGCAGCGCAT
>CAYMRG010000682.1:0-2945 GCA_964392555.1 uncultured candidatus Brocadiaceae bacterium | reverse complement strand
AGAAGCCCCAGGAACCCGAGAAGCAGGCGGCACCGACCAAGCAGGAGGCAGGGCCGGCCAAGCAGGAGCCGGCGCCGGCCAAGCCGGAGCCGACGCCGGCGGAGCAGGCCGAGCAGCTCGCCAAGGAGAAGGACCGGCTGCAGCAGGAGATCGAGTTCACGCGGCAGCGCGCCACCGTGGCCAAGGAGCTGCTGCGCAAGCGGCTCGAACGGTCGACGCCGAACTACCGCGCGATCGACGCCGGCACCAGCTCGCTGAGCGCGCCGGCGCCGGTCGCTTCGCGCCGGTCGCTGCGTGTGATGTCCGAGGACGAGCGCAAGGCGCAGCCCGCGAGCATGATGCTGCTGGTCGACGACCAGCCGATCGGGCGCAGCCAGTACGACGACCTGATGAACTACCTGGGCAGCCTGCCCAACGCCCTCGAACCCACGCTGCGCTCGCAGCGGGCGATGTTCGAGCTGATCCGGACCGCCGCGGTCGCCGCCGCGTTCAAGGAGAACGAGGCCGCCAGCCAGGCCCAGGACCTCTACACCGCGATCGAAGGCGGCAAGAGCGTCGCCGACATCGCGGCCGCGGTCGGCTCGCTGCCGGGCGCCCAGGACGGTGGCCGCGTCGAGATCACGCGCAACTCGATCCACGGCTCGCTGATCGAACTGGCGGCGTTCACGACGCCGGCCGGCAAGTTCTCGCGGCCCTTCCAGACCACCGCCGGCTACGTGATCGTCGGCGTCGACAGCATCGAGAAGGGCGCCACGCCCGACCTGGACAAGGCCCTCACGCACATCGTGCTGGTGAAGTACGTCGCCGAGGAAGGCGCGCTGCAGCGCGCGCAGATGAACGCCAACGCCGGCCAGGTGTCGATCATCGTCCGCGACGAGCAGACCGCCGAACTGCTGCCCGCGCTGTTCCGCAACGTCCCGGCGGCGCAGCCCCAGCCGGGCCAGGTGATGCCGATCGCGCTGCCCGAGGAGCAGCTCGCGTCGTTCCAGACGCGGCTCAAGGAGATCGAGAAGCAGCTCGCCGAGCAGCGGGCCGCGGCGACGCCGAACAAGGATCTGATCGAGCGCCTCTCGGCCGAGCAGCAGAAGCTGCAGAACGTGCTGCAGCGCGCCAGCGGTGCTGCGAAGCCGAAGGTTCCCGAGCTCCCGGCCAAGCAGCCGACCGACGATCTGCCGCCGGCGCCGAAGGCCGACAAGCCGGCCAAGGGCAAGTAGGAACCGCGTCGCAATCGCCGTCGGGCGCGCTGCGGCGCGCCGCGCGGCTCGCACCTGGGCAACGGAGGGGGTATGGCAGTCATCCGCAAGAGCGGCGGGGTCGTCGCGTTCCATTGGCAGGGCAAGGTCGCCGACCCGCGCGACGAGACGTTCGCCGAAGCGCTGGCCCAGCGGCGCTTCCGCACGATCGAGAACGCCGCGAGCGAAGAGGTCTCGGTCGGCTGGGTGACCCCCGCCGATCCGACCGGCGACAGCTTCAGCCTCGAGGACCTCGACGGCGGCGTCGGCACCTGGCTGCGCTTCCGCCTCGACAAGAAGGCGCTGCCGAAGAAGTGGCTGCAGATCCACCGCGATGCCGCCGAGAAGGCCCGCGGCAAGAAGCTGTCCGCGCGCGAACGGCGCGAGCTGAAGGACGACCTGACCGAGAAGCTGTTGCCGCGCGTGCTGCCGACCATCACGCTGGTCGACGCCCTGCTGTTCCACGACCGTTCGCTGGTGCTGCTGTTCGCCAGCAGCAAGACCGCGCGCGAGACGTTCGCGAAGCTGTTCTTCGAGACCTTCACGATCCCGCTCGACCGCCTCGATCCGCTGCGCAGCGGCCTGCTCGCCGGCCTCGGCGACGCCGCCAACGCGCGGCTCGAACGCCTGGACCCGATCCGCTGGCCCGACACCACGCGCGACCACGACGCCGGCCCCGAGCCGCGCCGCCTGCGACCGCAGCCGGCCGCGGCCCCGCAACAGGAGATCGACGCATGAAGCCGACCGCCACGACACCGACCGAAGCGGGCGATACGCACGGCTTCCTCGGCGAGGAGTTCCTGACCTGGCTGTGGTTCCGTTGGGAGGTCGACGGCGGCGAGTTCACGCTGCCCGGTGGCCGCGTCGTCGGCATCGCGCTCGACGACTTCCTGTCGTTCGGCGCGCCGAGCGAGGACGAGACCGAGCAGACGCTGCGGCGCGGCCTGCCGACGCGCACCGCCGAGGCGCGCACCGCGCTGCGCCAGGGCCGTCGCCTGCGCAAGGCGCGGCTGCTGGTCGCCGAAGGCCCCCGCCAGTGGGCCGTGACGCTCGATGCCCCGACGCTGTCGCTCGGCGGCGTCAAGCTGCCCGAGGACGCCGAGGAGTGCGAGACCGAACGCGACCGCACCGAGGATCGCGCCGCCAACTGGCTCGCGCTGCACGAACTCGTGCACGGCCTGTTCGCGCTGTTCCTCAAGGACCGCCTGCGCGACGAGTACGCGCGCAGCAGCGGCGAGCAGCAGGCGCGCTGGATGGCGAGCTGAGGCCGGCCCGCGCGAAGCGATCCGTCAGGTCACCTCGACGGCGACGCCGCGCACGACCGCGCCGAGCTGCGCGAACAGTTCGCCGAGCCAGGCCGCGGTCCGGCCGGCGTGCTCGGCCACCGGCGCCGCCGTCCCCCAGACGACCGCCAGCACGCGCCGCGTCGTCGCATCGGTCTTGGTGCGCTGCGCGTCCTTGACGGCGTTGGCGCACGGCCCCTCGTCATCGGCGAGGCTCAGCAGCCCGCCGACGTCGATGGTCTGGCCGCTGCGGTTGAACACGTAGGCGGCCCCCGCCGGCGGCACGAGGACGCGCAACGCGCCGCGGCAGCGATCGAGGTCGACGACGCTGATCGGCAGACCGCTGTGCAGCGACACGGCGTTGCCGACGTCGACCACGGCGTTGATCGAGCCGAGGCGCCCTTCGGCCGCCGCGCCGGCGAGGTACTCG
>CAYMRG010000681.1:1300-2965 GCA_964392555.1 uncultured candidatus Brocadiaceae bacterium | reverse complement strand
CAAGAAGGCCGGCAAGTGGACCGTGCTGGTCTTCTACCCGGCCGACTTCACGTTCGTCTGCGCGACCGAGTTCGCCGCGCTCGCCCAGCAGTACGCCACGCTGCAGAAGCTCGGCTGCGAGGTCCTGACGGTCAGCACCGACACCAAGTTCACGCACCTCGCCTGGCAGCGCCACGAGGGCGAACTCTCGGCCGTGACCTACCCGATGGCGGCCGACCGCACCGGCACCGTCTCGCGCCTGTTCGGCGTCTACATGGAGAACGGCCTCGCCCTGCGCGGCACGTTCATCATCGGCCCGGACGGCAAGCTGCACGGCAGCGAGATCAACTTCCTCAACGTCGGCCGCAACATGGACGAGCTGACCCGCAAGGTGCAGGCGTTCATCCACTTCTCGAAGCTGCCCGAGGAAGCCTGCCCGGCCAACTGGAAGAAGCCCGGCGACAAGTCGCTGAAGCCGAACGCGGCGCTGGTCGGCAACGTCCACCAGGCGATGAAGGGCTGAGCTCGCGCGACCCACAGGCGAACGCGGGCGCCTGCCGCTATGGTGTGCGCCCATGAACGTCTCTCGTTGGTTCGCCGCTGCCGCCCTGCTGGCGGCGCTCCCCGCCGCCCTGCCGGCCCAGCTCAAGGTCGGCACCGAGCCACCGGCCTTCGCCTTCGACAAGGTCTGGAACGACGGTCCGAAGTCGTTCGCCGAGTTCGCCGGCAAGGTCGTGATCCTCGACTTCGCACGAACCTGGTGAGGCCCCTGCAAGGCGGCCGTCCCGCACCTGAACGAACTGCACGAGAAGTTCGCGGCGCGGGGGCTGCTGATCATCGGCGTGTCCGATGAGAACGAAGACCTGATCCAGAAGACGTTCGTCGAGTCGCTCGGCGCGAAGTATCCGTTCGTCCGCGCGTCCGGCGCCGACGGCAAGTACGGCATCTCCTTCTTCCCGAGCGTCTACTGCATCGACGCCGACGGGGTCGTCTTCTCGGTGCCGACCGATCGGATGCCGAGCGAGGCGACGATCGAGGAGCTGTTGCAGGCGGTGCCGCCGCCGTTGCCCGACGAGGCGCGCTACGCGCCGCTCAAGGCGATGTGGGCCAAGCACGAGTACCCGAAGTTGCGCGACTTCCTGACCAAGGCGCTGGCCGAGCCGAAGCTCGACGAGGTGATGCGCGGCGTGTTCGAGGCGCAGCAGAAGGCGCTCGACGAGCGCAGTGCGCACCAGGTGGCGCGCGTCGAAACGCTCGGCCAGGGGCCGGACTACGCGACGGCTCAGGCGGCGCTGGCGACGATCGAGAAGAACTGGAAGGGACTGCCGCCCGCCGACGCGGCGAAGCAGCAGCTCGCCCGGTTCGCCAGCGACGAGACCATCAAGAAGGAGCTCGCCGCCGGCAAGGCGCTGCAGAAGCTGCTCGACGGCTACGACACGACGAAGCTCGCCCAGGTGCGCAAGCTGGTCGGCGAGCTGAAGAAGTTCGCCGAGAAGTACGAGGGCACCGAGGCCGGGCGGCAGTTTCTTGACGAGGTCGGCCCCGAGACGCTTTACCGGACCGCGCGCCGCTCCCGCTGATCTGGTGGACGAAGCCCCGGCTTTGCGCTAAAGCCCCACCCCATGACCAATCTGCCGACCCTCCCGCCCGAAATCGCCCGCCGCCGGACCTTTGCGATCATTTCGC
>CAYMRG010000681.1:0-1290 GCA_964392555.1 uncultured candidatus Brocadiaceae bacterium | reverse complement strand
CTGGCGGCACCGCGGCGCGAGGAATGGCTCGGCCCCTGATGCCGCCGCCGGCCCGGCAGCAGGTCCTCGCGATCCGGCGCGGCGCCCTCGGCGACACGCTGCTGATGGCGCCGGTGCTGCGCGCGCTGCGGCGCGCGTTCGCCGGCTGTGAGCTGCACCTGGCGGGCGTCGTCGAACACGCGGCCGTGCTCGCGGCGCACGGCATCTGCGACCGCGCGCGGTCGAGCGAGGACCTCGCGCTGTGGCAGCCCGAACGGGCGCGCGAGCGGCTGTGCGGCTATGCGCACGTCGTCGCCGACGACGCGGCGCTCGCGGCGTGCGTCACCGGCGACGCGACGTTCGCCGCGTTCGCGCCGCAGCCGCGCGATCGGCGGCCGATCGCGTCGCAATGGGCGGAGCAGCTCGGCCTCACGCTCGGCCCGCCGGCCGACGCGTGGCTGGTCGCGGCGCGCGCGGGCCGCGCCGACGGACCGGTCGTGCTGGCGCCCGGCAGCGGTGCCGTGGCGAAGTGCTGGCCGCGCGCGCGCTGGCTCGAGCTGGCCGAGCGCCTCGCCGCCGCCGGCCGCGCGGTGGCGGTCCTGGTCGGTCCGGTCGAAGCCGAACGCGACGACCCGCGCGCGTGGCCGTGGCGAGCCGCGGTCACGTTCGTCGCCGGGCTCGACACCGTGGCGCTCGCGGCGGCGCTGGCGGACGCCGCGGCCTACGTCGGCAACGACAGCGGTCCGACGCACCTCGCGGCGATGCTCGGCGTGCCGACGGTCGCGGTGTTCGGGCCGGGCGATGCGCAGGTGTTCGCACCGCAGGGGCCGTGCGTCGAGGTCGTGCTTGCCGAACGCGGTGACCTCGCGCGGCTCGCCGTCGAGCCGGTGGCCGCGGCGCTCGCTGCCGTTCACGGCAAGCGCGCGCGCACGCGTTGCCAGTAGCCGTCGGTCTTGGGGTTCTGCTGACCCTGCGGCCCGCCGTTGTGGATGCGCGCGATGACCTCGGCCTCGCCGCCGTCCCACGCGACCTTCGCGTAGCGGCGCATGTAGGCGTCGATCACGCGTTCGGCGTAGGCGCGCTGCCGGCACTGCGCGTAGTCGCCGCCGACGTCGGCATCGAACGCGACCGCATCCTGCCAGTAGACGCGGTGGATCTGGTACGGGCCGATCGCGCGACCGCCGTCGCCGTCGGGCACGTCGTCGCGATCGCTGCTCTCGACGAAGCGGATCGCGTCGAGCACGTCGCTGCGCGGCCAGTAGCGGCGTTCGCCGCGCGCGCCGAACCACCACAGCGGCAGCAGCACCCGTG
>CAYMRG010000680.1:0-2977 GCA_964392555.1 uncultured candidatus Brocadiaceae bacterium | reverse complement strand
TCGCCCCTGGAGACGGCAGCGCGCCTGCGGCCCCTTCTGGCGGCGCGTAGCGCCGACCGAGGGCCGGCCGCACGCTGCCCGCAGGCTACGCGCGGCTGATGAACGACTCGAGGTCGCTCTTGAGCTCGTCGAGGCCGTAGGTCGAGACCGTGATGCAGCGGTAGATGATCCGCTCGAGCTCTTCGGGCGTCTTCGGGTTCAGGACGTGCGGCGGGCTGTAGCTGAAGAAGAAGCTCAGCGACAGCCGCTGCGTCTCGCCGCCGCTCTGCTGGCCGGCGAACTCCCACGGCACCTCGTCGAACGGCAGCGTGCCGGTCAGGATCTCGTAGATCATGATGCCGATCGCCATCACGTCCGCCTTGCTGTCGGTCAGCAGCAGCGGGTTGTAGTGCGGCGTCGTCGTCACGATGCGGCGATCCGGCAGCCGCATCGCGGGGTCGAGGATCACGACCTTGCCGCTCGGCTTGACGATCAGGTTCTCGGGTTTGAGGTCGCCGTGGTAGTCGAGCGTGCCGGCCTGCTTCATCGCCAGCAGCGAACGCACGATCGCCAGGAACCAGTTGAGGTGGATGCCCTCGAGGCTGCGGATCTTCTCGCGCAGCGTCTTGCCGCGGACGTACTCGAGCACGAGCACGGGGTTGCCGTCGATCGTCAGGCGATCGATCACGGCGACCATGTTGTCGTGCTGGCAGCCGCTGAGCAGGTCGCCCTCGGCGCGCAGCATCGCGTGCACCTCCTGCTCGTCGAACAGGTCGATGCGCACGCCGCGCGGTTCGAAGAACACGGCCTCGGCCGGCAGCTCGTCGGGGCTGATGCCTTCAGCCGTCCGCCGCGACGTCACCTCGAGGAGGCGCGTCACCTGGCGCCCGCCGCCGGACGCCGCGCCGACCTTGAGCGCGACCTTGTTGCCGGTCTCTTCGTGTTGGGCGAGGAACACGGAGGCGAAGCCGCCGCGGCCCAGGAATCGGGTGATCCGGTAGCCCTGTACGACTTCCCCAACCACGAGCTTCATCATCCGCTGTCCGTCCCGGTTGCATCGCGCGAGGGGTGTCCCCGCGCTGACAAGCTTTTCGGTATCTCCTTTCTGCAAGTTGAGTTAGGTAGATTCCGAGCGTCGTCGGCACGATGCCAACGGCGCTTGCGGGTCAACGAACCTGGAACGACTCGAGGCGGCTGGCGGGGCCTTGCGCGCCCGTTCCGGCGGTGACGAACCAGTGGAACGTGCCGCCGGCGGCGAGCCGCGCCGCGACCGCTGCCGGCACGGCAACCGTCGCCGCCTCGCTGCCGTCGAGGCACGCGATCTCGTTGTAGCCAGCGTCGAGCAGGTGCACCGCGCGACGGCCCACGAGCGGCTGGTCCTCGCGCCACGCGAAGCGATCCGGCACGCCTTCGCACGGACCGGCCGGTGCCATCGCCGCGATCGGCAGCAAGCCACCCGGCGGAACTGCCGATACAGTTGGCGCAACCTGCGGTGCCACGGGCGCGACCGCAGCGATCGGATCCACCGGATGCACCGCCGCGAACGCCGCCACCCCCATCATCCCGAGGCCCAGCAGCCGCGGCCAGCGCGGCTGCTCGCGCCGGGCCCGGACGACCTGCGCCGCCGTGACGACGCGCGCGGTCGGACTGCGCCACGGGCGGGCCAACGGTCGCCCGTCCCGGCCGCTCATCCGGCCCGCGGGTCCGCGGTCGGACTCGAGGTACCTGCTCGCCGTGAACAACGCCCACCTGGCCATGGCCAAATGATCGGAACGAACCGTCCCTCGCATCAGTCCTTTCCGCTGCTCGTCGCCCTGCTCGCCGCCGCCTGCAGCAGCGGCGGCGGTGGCGGCGGCAGCAGCGATGCCCTGCCGACGATCGTCGCGGCGGCCTTCGCCGGCGGCGGCTCGCCGATCGCCGGGGACACGCTGCTGCTGACCTTCTCCGAGGACGTCGAGCTGGTCGCCGGCACCCTGCTGACCGACGCCGACTTCGCGTTGTCGAATGGTGCGACACTCGGTTCGGTGACCACCGCCCCGACCCTGCTCACCGCGCGCAGCATCCGCATCACGCTCGGCACCGGCGTCGCCTTCACCCCGAACGCCACGACCATCGCCCTGGCCGCCGCCAACGACGCGGTCCGCGACCTCGGCGGCAAACTGGGCACCGGCGGCAACCCGGTGCCGATCGGCAGCAGCGACGGCGTCGCGCCCGTGCTGGCGCGGGTCACGATCGCCGGCGTCGACGACGAGCTGAACGGCACCGGCCCCGCGGGCGGCACGCTGCAGGTGCCGCCGAACGGCTGGTCGATCGACCTGGCGTTCAGCGACGCCGGTGGCGTCGACGCGACGAAGACCGTCGTGACGACGAACGTGACGGTCGCGGCCGGCGGCCAGAGCCGCGCGCCCGGCACCGACCTCGCCCCGTTCCTGACGCTGCTCGACAGCAGCGCGACGGCGGCCCGCTACCGCGTGCCGACCACCGTGTCGTTCCCCACCACACCCTTCACGCTGACGGTGACGGTCGTCGACCTGTCGGGCCTCGGCTCGACGCCACGCACGTTCGCGGCGACCTGCCGCGCGTTCGCCGACGCGCTGCGGCCGTTCGAGACCGGCAGCAACGCGCAACAGGTCTGGTTCCTCGACTTCGCGCGCGACGTCGAGTCGTTCACGGCCGGCACGATCGTCGGTGGCGCGCAGGTGACGCCGGTCGCCGGCGGCAACGGCCGCAGCGACTTCGAGGATCTGCTGCGCGTGCTCGGCCTCAACGGCACGGACGACACCGTCAACGCCACCGTGCAGGCGCGCTTCAAGACCCGCCTGATCGACGACCTGCAGACCTACTACTCGGGCGTCAACGTCACGTTCACGACGACGCAGCCGAGCGGCAGCTTCGGCAGCAGTTCGAGCGTTCCGTACGCGTCGCTGGGGTTCTCGAGGATCGCCATCGCCGGCTCGGCCAGCGACAGCGGCGTGCTCGGCGTCGCGATCTTCGATCC
>CAYMRG010000679.1:0-2991 GCA_964392555.1 uncultured candidatus Brocadiaceae bacterium | reverse complement strand
GCGGGCGCCGGCAGCAGCGTGATCTGGCCGTCGCCGTTGAGGTCGATCTGGATGCCACGCAGGCTCTGGCGGCCAACCCACTCGACGTAGTAAACCGAGGCGTTCAGGTACCAACGCCCGGCTGCGTCGCGATGCTTGACGCCGAACTCGTAGTTGGTCGCCTTGGCTTCCGGCGCGCTCGCGTTCACGCCATTGGCGGACGCGACGACCTGCTGCGCCGGCGTCAGCTGGAAGAAGGTCGCGTAGCCCTGGGTCGGCTGGTTGCCCTTGGCGTAGTTGGCGTAGAGGTTGGTCTCGGGCGTCATGGCCCAGCGCAGCAGCACGCGCGGCAGGGTCGCCTTGGTGACGATCGAGAACGCGGTCGGCGAGCCGATACCGCTGGTGATGGTGTCCTTCTGGCGCCGCGCCTCGACGCTGAGGTTCAGGGTATCGGTGAGGTCGTAGCCGACGCTGCCGAAGATCGAATCGGTCAGCGAGTCGCTGATCGCGGGCACCAGCGGCAGCGGCGGGCCGCCCGCGGCGGGGCCGAACAGCGTGCCGAAGATGAAGCCGCCGGAAGAATCGAAGCGCGCATCGAGCCGCGAGACGCCGACCATCCAGGTCAGGCGCTGCTCCGCCGGCGAGCTCACCCGCACCTCGTAGGTGTCCTGGGTCTGCACGTTATCGAAGAACGACTGGTAGCGATCCTCGGCGGCGCGCTCGAAGTCGCGGATCTCGCGCGTCTCCTGCTCCTGGGTGCTGGCGGTCGCGGTCAGGGTGTGGCCGCCGAGGAACGACCAGTTCAGCGTGCCCACGGTGAGGTCGTGGTCGAGCTCGAGCTTGTGGTCGTCGAACGGCAGGCGGCCCTGCGAGGCGGTTGGCAGCAGCAGGTTGATGCCGACGGTGCCATTCGGTGCGCGCAACTCACCGCAGTAGGTGCTGGTCGCGATGCGCGCGGTCACGCCCGCCGGCAACCCCGCGAGCGAGGTGCGCGGCGCGCCGCCGGGGAACGGACCACAGTTGTAGTCAGGATAGCGCGCGATCAGGGTCGAGGCGGCCTCGCCGTCCTCGTCGGCGCGCTTGCCGTAGCGCAGCTTCAGCGACAGGTTCTCGGTCGGCGTGAAGTTCAGCGTCACGGCGCCGTAGCGGCGATCCGAAGCGCCGAGCCGGCCGCCGAGCGCGTTGCGGTAGAACCCATCGAAGTTGCTGCCGTCGAACAGCACGCGCGCCGAGAGCTTGCCCTCGACGATCGGCCCTTCGATCGCGCCCGACAGGCGCTGGTCGCCGTAGTCGCCGACCGTCGCGCCGACACGGCCCTTGAACGTGTCGCCCGGCGTCGCAGTGATCAGGCTGATCGCGCCGCCGAAGGTCGCGCGCCCGAACAACGCCGACTGCGGTCCCTTGATCACCTCGATGCGCGCGAGGTCCTCGCTGCCGAGGCCGACCGGCGTGCCGAGATACGGCACGCCGTCGATGAAGGTGGTGACGAGGTCGCGGCGGTTGTCGCCGACCGGGTTGATCTGCGTCATGCCGCGGATCGAGAAGTTGCCCGAGGCGCGCGAGGTACTGGCGTAGTAGGTCAGGCCCGGCGTGTACTTGGCGATCTCGGTGACGTTCTCGACGCCGCGCTCCTCGATCTGCGCGGCGCTGAACGCCTGGATCGACAACGGCGCGTCCTGGATCGACTCCTCGCGCTTGCGGGCGGTGACGACGATCTCCTCGAGACCGCTGGCACTGGGCTCTTCCTGCGCCTGGGCCGGAGCCACCGCCGCGACCAGCAGCGCGCTGCCGACGAGTAATGAAATCGAACCCGGGGTCTTGGTCATGATCGCGTCTCCGTCACTTTGTTGCAGAGCCGCCACGTCCGGATTCCGGTATGGCGGCAGCTTTCGACGCGACGATTTTTTCCGGCTTCGTCACCAGCCGCGACGAGATTTCCGCGAAGCGGCAATGGCTTGGCCGGCTTTTTCGCGAAGCGGCACTGGCGTTACGCGAATCGGCAGGCGATTGACGGCCTGTGCCCTCCTGCCTATGTTGGGTTTCGGTCCACAGGAAACGCCGCGCAGCATCCGCCATGACCGTACACGCCACTGCGGAACCCGCCGACCTGTTTCCGGCGCCGGATGCCGACCCGGTGCGCTCGGGCGCACTAGGGCGCGCCGCGGTGTACTACCTCGGCATGCCCTTGCTGCTGGCCACGCCGCTCGGCTGGTACGGCGTCGGCATCGCCAGCCAGCTGAGCCGGCCCGTCGCACTCGCGTTGTGGAGCGTGGTGATCTGCCTGTCGTGGTGGATCTCCGACCTCTGCACCCGGATGCTCGCGCTCGCCACCGGCAGTCGCCGCCCGCGCAAGCTGTGGCTGCTGGTCGGCGGCTTCGCCATCAACATCGTGCTGGCGCGCTACCACTCGCCGGCGGTGATCGCGGCCTTCCTCGAGTTCGGCCTGATCGACCCCACCCCGTTGGTCACCCACTTCTTCGCCATCGATCGCGACCTGCTCGATCCGCACTATCTTTCCAGCCTGCTCGGCATGACCGTCCCTGGCCTGGTGTTCTGGGTGGTCGGCAATCTCGCGTTCGAGCGCTATTGCGAAACCGTGAGCCGCGCGCGGGCCTGGCAGCCGCGCGTCACCGGCGCGGCGCACTCTGACGGGACGGCGGACCCTGCCGCGACGGCGTTGGCTGCCGCGGCGCCGGGAGATTCCGCGACAGCGGAACCGTTCGCGACATCGTCGCCGGGAGAGATGGCGATCCCACCGGCGCCAGCCGCCGCCGCTGCCGCGGCGTCGAATGCTGCGCCACGGGCCGTGACGGCGCCGCGCGCGATGGCAGGACCCCACTTCTTCCAGCGGCTGTCACGCCTCACGAACCTCGAGGTCGACGAGCTCGTGGCGGTCGAGGCCGAGGATCACTACGTCCAGGTGCACACGACCCGCGGCAAGGAGCTCATCTATTACCGCTTCCGCGATGCACTGCAGGAGCTGGAGCACGTGCCGGGCCTGCAGATCCATCG
>CAYMRG010000678.1:0-2993 GCA_964392555.1 uncultured candidatus Brocadiaceae bacterium | reverse complement strand
CATCGACTACCTGAAGCACGAGTACTGCTTTGCGGACGACGGAGCATGGTGGTAGAGGGTGCGCCTGGAGTCGCTGCGTTTCGGCAGTGGCTGCTCGGCGTCGTTCGTCTCGCCGCAGGGTCTGATCCTGACCAACCACCACTGCGCACGCGACGCGATCGCCGAGGCGCAGGGCAACGCCGACTGGGTCCGCGACGGGTTCGTCGCCCGCGAACTGGGGGACGAGGTGCCGCTGCCCGGTTTGACCGTGCAGCAGCTGGTCGGGATGCAGGACGTCACCGCGCAGGTCGAGGACGGCGTCGGTCCCGACCTCGATCCGGCGGCGGCGGAGGAGCGCCGCGAGGCGAACCGCCAGCGCATCCTCGCCGCGGCGACCGCGGCCGACGGCAAGCTGCAGCCGCAGCTCGTCAAGCTGTTCCAGGGCGGTGTGTGGCAGCTCTACCAGTACCGCGTCTACGACGACATCCGGCTGGTGATGGCGCCGCACCTGCAGACGTCGCACTTCGGCGGCGATCCGGACAACTTCGTCTACCCGCGCTACGCGATCGACTTCACGTTCTGTCGCGCCTGGGTCGACGGCAAACCCGCCGACACGGCGGCGTGCCACTTCCCGTGGAGCGACGGTCCCGACGAGCACGAACTCGTGTTCCTGACCGGCAATCCCGGCGGCACCAAGCGGCTGCTGACGCAGGCGCAGCTCGAATACCAGCGCGACGCGCGCTACCCGCGGATCCGCGAACTGATCGACGCGCGCCTCGCGATCCTGCGCGAGTTCTCGGCCAAGGACGCCGAACGGGAGAAGCAGCTGCGCACCGGCATCCTGCGGTTCGAGAACGGGCAGAAGCTCTACCGCGGCGAATACGCAGCGCTCGCCGATCCGGCGTTCATGGCGCGCAAGGGCGTCGCCGAGCAGGCGTTCAAGCAGCGCGTCGAACAGATGGGGCGCGGGCCCGAGCTGGCGGTGTGGGACGAACTGGCGCGCTGGATGGAGCGCAAGCGGGCGCTCGAAGGCCCGGTCAACTTCCAGTCGGCCGGTGGCTCGCCGCTGCTGCTGCGGGCCCTGGCCCTGCTCGAATTCGCGGCCGGCGGGGATCCGGCGAATGCGCAGAAGGCGCGCGACACCGTGGTCGAGGACGAGCCGCTGCAGCGCGCGCTGTTCGTCGACCACCTCGAACGCGCGCGCCGGTGGCTGCCGGCCGACGATCCGTACCTCGCGGCGGTGCTCGGCGACGGCACGACCGCGGCAGCGGCGGAACGGCTGGCCGGCATCGCCCTCGGTGACGCGACGTTCGTCGCCAGGCTGATCGAGGGCGGGGCGGCCGCGATCGCCGCGTGCGACGACCACGCGCTCGCCGTGGCCCGCGTCATCGCGCAATGCGAGCGGCGCAACCAGGCCGAGCAGAAGGCGATCGACGCGGCCGAAGCCGACGCCGGCGCGCGCATCGCCCGGCTGCTGTTCGCGGCCTATGGCGACCAGGTCTCGCCCGACGCGACGTTCACGTTGCGCTTCAGCGACGGCCGCGTCGAAGGCTATCCCTACAACGGCACGGTCGCGCCGTGGCGCACGGTGTTCCACGGCCTGTTCGCGCGCCATGCCGAGTTCGGCGGTGTGCACCCGTTCGACCTGCCGCGCGAGTGGCTGCTGGCGAAGGATCGCATCGACATGCAGGCGCCGATCGACTTCGTCAGCACGGTCGACTCGACCGGCGGCAACTCGGGCAGCCCGGTGATCAACGCGCGCGCCGAACTGGTCGGCCTGCTGTTCGATGGCAACATCGAGTCGCTGGCCAACGAGTTCCTCTACGGCGAGCGCGTCGAGCGCAGCGTCTGCGTCCATCCGCAGGCGATCGTCGAAGCCCTGCGCAAGGTCTACCTCGCCGAACGGCTGCTGCGCGAGATCGGCCGCTGATCGGCCGAACGGCGCCGCGCCGGCGATCAGTCGCCCTGCGACAGACCGCCGACGTAGCGCGGGGCGTCGGTGACGGTCGGGCGCGGGCCGATCGCCGGATCCTGGTACGGCGCCGAGGTCGGCGCGCTGATCGCGTTGTCGAGGTCGAAGCCCTGCGCGTCGTAGACCGTCGACGGATCGGGAACGGCGACGAAGCGCTGTTCGCCTTCGAGCTGCTTGATCTTCAGCACGCGGCTGCCGGACACCGCGGTGCTGCCGGTCGGGATGTCGAGCTGCGGATACCACTGGTGGGTCGCGCCGTCCTGCTCCCACGGGATGCCGTTGAGGTTCGTGCCGTCCCACTCGAGGAAGAACGTGCGGCCGTCGAAACCCGAGCCCGGCTCGGCGTGCACGTAGGTCATGCGCGTCGGCTGATCGAAGTGGACGAATGCGTTCTGTGCGTCCTTGAGCCGCTGCAGCTGGTTCCACGAGTTGTTGCCGATCGTCCAGCTGTAATTCGTCGTCTGCGTGCCGAACTCGCCGAACGACGTCAGCGCCGTGGCGAACAGCGGCGAGCTGTCGAGGCCGAACATCGCCGGCCCCGAGGTCACGTTCACGCCGGAGGCGAAGTTGACGTCGGCCGAGCCGAGCGTCAGCACGAGCCGCTCGCGGTCGAACACGTAGACCTGCGAGCCGGTGTCGACGTCGGTCGCGTCGGGCAGGTATGGCGTCTGGCCGTTCTGGAAGTTGGCCTGCGCCTCGGTGATGTCCGCGCGCAGCATGTGCATGTAACCGTGCAGCGTGAGGTTGCCGCCGGCCAGCTCGGGCGAGTCGCCGTCGATGGTGGTCGACGACCAGACGTAGGCCTCGACCGCGCCGTCCAGCGTCTCGGGCCACGCGAATTCGACGCTGCCGCGGGCCTGGCTCCAGAAGTGCAGCCATTGCCCCGGCGTGTACGAAGAGTCGACGACGACCGGCGGCTCGACGACCTGCCAGTCGCCGTTCTGGCGCAGCGCGACGCGCAGGAAGTGCGTGCCGTCGAAGCGCAGCCGCTGCTCACCGCCGGCGGTCGGATCGAACGCATCGAGGTCCTCGGCGACCAGGT
>CAYMRG010000677.1:0-2994 GCA_964392555.1 uncultured candidatus Brocadiaceae bacterium | reverse complement strand
TCGCCACGCGAGGCAACGCGGGAGTAGTAGATCAGCGCGTCCTGCGGCCGCAACCGAAGGTTGCGCGGCGCTACGCGCCGCCAGAAGGGGCCGCAGGCGCGCTGCCGTCTCCAGGGGCGACTACTACTCCCGCTCGCCGACGGCGAATCCGTTCGCCACGCGAGGCAACGCGGGAGTAGTAGATCAGAGGTAGTCGACGAGGAAGTCGGTCAGCAGCACGCGCATCGCCGGCACCTCCTCGTAGCGCTTGTTCTTCAGCTGCAGCGCGTCGTCGATCGTGAGGAAGTTGGGGACCAGCATGTTCAGCGCCAGCACGCGCATCTGCGGCAGCTCGGTGCGGTCGAACAGGACGCCGCGGACGGCTTCGAGCACCGGCGCGGTGATCTGCGGATCCTGGCGGTCGACGGCGATGCCGACCAGCGTCTGCAGCAGCGCGGCCCGGTGGTGGTACTCGTCGCGCGGGATGTCGCGCCAGACCGCGAGGATCCGCAATTCGTGGCCGCGCAGGTTGGCGAGCAGAGTCGGCAGGTAGTTGATCGTCGTGTAGGCGCCGCGACTGCTGCTGCGCGCGACGACCCGCTCGGGTCCGCAGAACAACGCCAGCAGGCCATCGACCGCGGCGGCGGAGCGATTCTGCGCCAGGGCCTGCAGGAACGGCCGACCTTCGTCGGGCGGCGCGGTCTCGAAGCGCTCGAGGAGGATCGGCGCAGCGCGATCGTCGCCGCTCGCCGCCAGCTTGCTGAGCAGGTCCTGCAGCCGGGTGCCGGTCGCCGTACGCAGTTCGTCGAGCATCGCCGTGACGACGGCCGGGCGACCGCGGCGGGTCAGTTCGCGCAACGCGATCGCGCGCACCTCCCAGACCTCGTCGGGGGCGGCCAGCACCTCGAACACGTCGGCGACGTCGTCGCCGTCGACGCGCGACAGCACCTTGGCCGCCTCGAGGCGGACCTCCGGGCGCGCGTGCGTCGTCGCGCGCAGCACCAGCTCGCGCAGTGGGCCGAGTTCGCCGTAGCTGCTGTGCCGCAGCGCCGTGACCAGCGTCGCGATGTCGGCGCTCTGCAGCGCGTCGTGCAGCCAGCCGGTCCCCACCGTGTCGCCGGCGGCGTGCAGCATGCCGGCGATGATCGCCTTGAATTCCCCAACCGCCTCCGGCCAGCGGCCGCGCAGGACGGACGCCGCATCGGCCGGCGGCAGGGCGAGGGTCTCCTTCAGCACCTCGTCGCGCACCGCGGTCGAGTAGTCGGCCATCATGTGTTCGCGGAGCACCGGCACGGCGTCGTGGCCGAGACGGATGCGAACCTGGTGCAGCCACACGCCGCGCGATCGCTGCGACATGGTGCGGAACAGGCCGCCCAAGTTGCGCAGCGTGGCGGGTGAACCGCAGACCGACAGCGCGTCGATCGCCGCCTCGCGAACGGCCGGGTGCCGATGTTCGATCGCGCGCTGCAGCGCCGCCTCGAATCGCGGGTTGCCCATCCTGCCCATCGCTTCGACGCTGTTCTTGACGACGTCCTGCAGCGACGGGTCACCGAGGGCCCGGTCCATCGCCTCGATCAACGGCTCGACCGCGTCCTCGGGAGCGTGGCCGAAGAACTGCGTCGCCAGGTGCCAGGCCTCGACGCGCACATTGCCCTGCAGGTTGGCCGCGAGCTGCGCCAGGATCTGGCGGCGCGTCCGGTCGTATTCGCGCGCCGACTGGTGCGGGTAGCTCAGCTCGACCGGGAAGTCGGCGTGGAACGGTTCGAGGTGGTAGACGTTCGCCTGCGCCTGGCCGGGTAGCGGGTCCTGTCCGGCCGGCGCTGGTTTCGGGGTCCCTGCCGCCTGGGCGACGACCGCCCCCTGGCAGAGCGCTGCGGTGAGGGCAACGGAACGGAGCAGCTTCGTCATCGTCGGCATCTTCGGCATCTAGCGGGCGTGGGGCCGGGCGTCACGCAGGTCGCGCCAAACCCCCGTGCCATCGGCCGGCGTGGCCCACGGACTCGAGTGGCCCCGCGCTCACGGCACGGTCAGCAGGCCCTGCGCATGCTGCAGGCGGCTCTCGGCGACCCGGTAGTCGAGTTGGTTGCGCAGATGACGGCTGCGGGCTTCGCGCAACTCCTGGTTGCGGCGCTGCACCTCGAAGGCCGTCGACGAACCGACCCGCAGTTTGACCTGCTCGGTCTCGAGGTTGACCTTCGCCAGCCGCACCGATTCGCCGCTGGCCTGGACGCTCTCGGCGAGGCTCTGCATGGTGCGGGCAGCGTCCCGCACCTCGGTCGTGACGTCGAGCATCGCCGCATGCAGCAGGCGGCGTTGGCGCTCGACCTCGAGCGCAGCGCGCCGCTGGCGGGAACGGGCCGCGTGGTTGCCGAGCGGGATGGCGAATTCGAGCCGCAGCGACCAGTCGGGATACTGCTGGTCGGCGGCGTCGCGCCAGGCCTGGTAGAACTGATCGCGCACGCCGTCGCTCGAGTAGGCCGCGACCAGGTCGAGGCTCGGCAGCGCATCCCGTTCGGTCTCGAGCAGCGACGTCTCGGCGGCGGCCACTGCGCTGCGCAGGCTGTTGACGTCGGGCCGGTTCGCCAGCGCCGCTTCGACCAGCGGTTCGAACGGTCGCTCGGCGGCATCCGGCGTCACGGCGATCTCGTTGGTCGGGCGCAGGTTGAAGTTCCAGAGCACCGGGTCCTCGCCGCCGTACAACAGGCGCCGCAGCGCGTCCTCGCGCGTGCGGATCAGGTTCTCGGCGACGATCAGCTCCTCGCGGCGGCGAGCGACTTCGGCCTCGTCGGCGACGCGGTCGAGCGGCGCCAGGTCGGCGACCCGGATGCGCTCTTCGGTGATGCGCAGCTGCTCGCGGGCGACGTCGAGCGCCGCGCCGACGACGCGCCAGTTCTCGCGCGCGAAGACCAGGTCCCAGTAGGCCTGGACGATCCGCAGCAAGGTGTCCTGGACGGCCCGATCGAACTGGCGCTCGGCCTGGGTCTTCTGGAAGGTTTCGGCTGTCTGCTTGGTGCC
>CAYMRG010000676.1:0-3011 GCA_964392555.1 uncultured candidatus Brocadiaceae bacterium | reverse complement strand
GTCGCCGTCGAGGTAGTCCGACAGGTGTGCGAGCACCTCACTGCACGTGAGGCCGCCGTAGGCAGGTCGCGAAGTCATGACGTGGCTCCTTCGGGCAGGCGTCGCCGGACCTCGGCGACGAAACGCAGGCGCGCGCGGTGCAGCCGGCTCTTCATCGCATCGAGTGACAGGCCGAGCACCGCGGCGGTCTCCTCTCCGGACAGCTCCTCCAACTCGCGCAACACCAGCACTTCGCGATCCTGCACCGGCAGCGCGTCGAGCGTCGCCAACAGCACCGCGCGCTCTTCGATCGCCGCGGCGAGCCGCTCGGGCGTCGCCGCCTCGCTGGCGAAGCCCGCGGCCGCGCCGAGTTCGTCCAATGACGCAGGCTCCTCGGGCGCGGCCGAAGGCCGCCGCCGCAGCCGCTGCAGCGCGTGGCGCGCGATCGCGTAGAGCCACGGCCGCACGCGCTCCACCGCCACGCCGCCGCTGCGCCAGACCTGCACGAACGTCTGCTGCAGCACGTCCTCCGCGTCGGCATCGTGTCCGCACAGCGCCCGCGCGTAGCGGAACACCGCCGCGCGATGGCGTTCCACGAACACCTCGAACGCCGCGGCGTCGCCAGCGGCGCTGCGGGTCAACAGATCGTGGTCGGACTCGGGAAGTGCGGGCTGCACGCGATCGTCAGGCGGGGCTCACGTCACGCGGCCTTGCCCGACGTGACCGGGCAGGTCCGCATGCCGAGCAGCGTGTAGAGCGGGCACGTGCCGAGCAAGCCCGTCAGCAACGGCACGAGCCCGAGCCAGCCCCAGGGCGTCTGTGGGCCGACGAAGACGAGGCTGATCACGCCGACGCCGACGAGGACGCGCAGCGCGCGGTCGACGGCACCTTCGTTCTTGGCGAGGAGGTTCATGCCGTGGAGAGACACGGACGGCCACCGAGGATTCGCGGGGCGCGCGATTTCTCGCGAGGGTGGCCGAAGGGCGCAGGCGATACGCCGACGTTCAGCCGCCGGCCAGACGCGCGGCGATCGTCGCGAGGCTGCGGACGACGTGGTCGACACCGGCCGCCTGCTTGGGATCGGCGAGGCTGCCGTCGCCGGCGAACGCGCTGCCGGCCGAACCGAGCGCGTATTGCTCGGTGATCACCAGCAGGCCGAGGTTCTGCAGCACCTGCCGCAGGTGGACCAGCGCGCGCAGACCGCCGAGCGCGCCCGGCGAACTCGCCAGCAGCGCCGCGACCTTGCCGCGGAACACCGCCGAGCCCGGCTCGCCGGCGTGCGGACGCGACAGCCAGTCGAGCGCGTTCTTCAGCACCGCCGGCAGCGACGCGTTGTACTCGGGCGAGATGAACAGGAACGCGTCGTGCTGCTGCGCGACCGTGCGCAGCTTCACGGCGCCCTCGGGCAGCCCGCTCGCGGCCTCGAGGTCGCCATCGTAGAGCGGCATGGCGAAGTCGCGCAGGTCGACGACGGTGGCCGACGCACCGTGCGCCGCAGCCATCGCGGCGGCGGCGCGGGCGAGTTGCTTCGAGAAGGCGGCCGAACGGGTGGAGCCGGGAACGACGAGGATGCGCGACATGCGCGCATGCTACGCATCGCTGGCCACGATGTTGCCGTTCGCCGCGCCGAGGCACAGCTCCTTGACCGCGCGCAGGTCGAGCTTGCCGGTGCCGAGCAACGGCAGCGCGGCGACGTGCACGAACTGGTCCGCGCGCGGCACGAACAGCGGCGGCAGACCCCGTCCGGCCAGCTGTCGCAGCACGTCGCCGAGCACGTCGGGCGCGACGGTCGTCACGACCATCAGCCGCTCGCCCTTGCGCGGATCGGGCACGCCACAGACGGCGAACGCGCGCTCCTGGCGGCCGCTGCACTGCTGCAGGTGCTCCTCGACGGTGCCGTGCGGCACCATCTCGCCGCCGATCTTCGAGAAGCGCGACAGGCGATCGGTGAGGAACAGGAAGCCCTCGTCGTCGAGGCGGCCGATGTCGCCGGTGATGTAGCAGCCGTCGTGCAGCGCGGCGGCGGTCAGGTCGTCGCGGCCGAGGTAGCCCTGCATGACGTTGGGCCCCTGCACCAGCACGAGCCCGGCCTCGCCGACCGGCAGCGGCGCCTTGGTCTCCGGATCGACGATGCGCACGACGACGCCGGGCAGCGGGCGACCGACCGAGCCGCGGCGCACACCTGGCTGGTAGAAGCCGGGGGCGCGGAAGCCTGGCGCGCTGGTCGCGACGACCGGCGAGCACTCCGTGCAGCCGTAGCCCTGCACCGGGCGGATGCCGAAGCGATCGGCGAACGCGTCGGCCAGCGCCTCGGTGAGCTTCTCGGCGCCGGTCAGCACGACGCGCAGCGAACCCAATTGGCCGGGCTCGCAGCGGCGCAGGTAGAGCTGCAGGAACGTCGGCGTCGCCAGCAGGATCGTCGCGCGCTGCGCCAGCACCAGCTCGCCGACGGCGACCGCGTCGAGCGGGTTCTGGTGGAAGACCACGCCCGCCCCCTGCTGCAGGGCATACCACAGCGCCATGTTGCCGAACGAGTGGAACAGCGGCAGCACGCCGACCAGGCGATCGCGGTGGTCGAGCGGGATGAGCTGCGCTACGCCTTCGCAGTTGGCGGCGACGTTGGCGTGCGACAGCAGGACACCCTTGGGCTCGCCGGTGCTGCCGCTGCTGAAGATCACGACCGCGGTATCGGTGCGCTCGATGCGCCGCGCGGCGCCGCAGGCGCGCTCGAGCGCGCGGCACGGCAGCAGCAGCGCGCGCCACGCCGCACCCCACCGTTCGCCGCGCGCGACGCCGGCGAGCAGGTCCTCGATCCACAGCGGCTCGACCTCGCTCGGCAGCTCGAGCTTCGCCTTCTCGAGGAACGCGTGCGACGTGACGACCGTGCGCAGACCCGCCTGGCGGATCGCCGACGTCAGCGCGGCCGCGCCGACGGTGTAGTTCAACGGCACCAGCGTGCGGCCGGCGAGGCTCGCGGCGATCGCGGTCAAGGCACCCGGGATCGACGGCGGCAACAGCACGCCGACGCGTTC
>CAYMRG010000675.1:0-3019 GCA_964392555.1 uncultured candidatus Brocadiaceae bacterium | reverse complement strand
CCTTGGCGAGCAGCTTCTGCACATCGTCTTGCCCGAGGAACTCCTCGAGCTTGGTGCACCAGGGTCAACCGGGGCCGTGGACGTGGACCAGCAGGTTGCGCTGGCTCGCCTTGGCGTCGGCGAGCGCGCCGGCGAGGCGCTTCTGCGCGTCCTTCTCGGCCGCCCAGGCCGGCGCCGCGGGTGCGGCAGTCGGGGCCGGCTCGGCGAGCAGCGTCGCGACGGCCGCGTCGAGCGCGCCGTTCTGCAGATCGGCGACGCGCAGGTTGCCGGCGCGATCGATCAGGTAGTAGTCGGGGAACGAATCGACGGCGAACGCCGCGACGGTCTTGGCGTCGACGTCGGTCGCGATCGGGTACGGGATCTTCTGCTCGGCGACGAACGCGGCGGCCTTCTCGCTGCCGTTGGTCGTGTGGACGCCGAGGACGACGAGGCCGTCGTCCTTGTGCTTACCAGCCAGCTCGATGAGATGCGGCACGGCACCTCGGCAGGGGCTTCACCATGTGCCCCAGAAGTCGAGCACGACGACCTTGCCGCGCAGCGACGCGAGGTCGAGCGGCTTGCCGTCGGTGTTGAGCCAGTCCTTGACGACCAGCGCAGGGGGCGCCTTGCCTTCGAGCGGGTCCTTCTTGGCCCGCTGTTCCGGCGTGCCTTCGCGCGGGAACGGCTCCTGGGCCGTGGCCAGCGCCGCGGCGGCCAGCAGGCCGGCCGCAAACCGGGTCTTCTGCATGCGATTCCTCCTCGGAATGGGAAGCCGACATCGTCGCCGAGCCGCGTTCGGCTGGGAAGGGTCGAAACGCCCGGCGCGGTCGCTACCCTGTTCGCCCCGCTCATGGCCCACCCTCAGGTCGTCCGCGTCTACAGCACCTACCAGGACCCCGACTACGAGAGTCCCTGGCAGAGCGTCGCGCCGCGCGCCAGCACCGGCTCGGGCGTGATCCTCGGCGGGCGGCAGATCCTGACCGGCGCCCACGTCGTCGCCAACGCGACGTTCGTCCAGGTGCAGAAGCTCAGCGACCCGGCGAAGGTGATCGCGCGCGTCAAGGCGATCAGCCACGACAGCGACCTGGCGCTGCTCGAGGTCGACGACCCGAAGTTCGCGCGCGGCATCCGGCCGGCGGTGATCGGCGATCTGCCGCGGCTGCGCGACGCGGTGCAGGTGGTCGGCTACCCGGTCGGCGGCGAGGAGGTGTCGATCACCGAAGGCGTCGTCTCGCGCATCGAGGTGCAGCGCTACGAGCACAGCCAGCGCTACCTGCTCGCGGTCACGGTCGACGCGGCGATCAACGACGGCAACAGCGGCGGGCCGGTGTTCGCGCGCGGCAAGGTCGTCGGCATCGCGTTCCAGTCGCTGCAGGACGCGGACAACATCGGCGAGATGGTGCCGGCGCCGATCATCAAGCGCTTCCTGACCGCGGTGCGGCGCGGCATCGACCCGCACGTGCCGGGCCTCGGCGTGACGACGCAGCCGCTCGAGAACCCGGCGCTGCGGCGCCACCTGAAGATGACCGGCCGCGAATCCGGCGTGCTGGTCACGGCGGTGCAGTTCGGCTCGACGGCGTGGGGGCACCTCGAACCGGGCGACGTGCTGACCGCGCTCGACGGCATGCGCATCGCCGACAACGGCACGGTGCAGTACCAGAAGCGCTTCCGCTGCCAGTTCGACGTCGCGGTCGGCGACCACCAGATCGGCGACCCCGTCACCGCGCGGATCCTGCGCGGCGGCCGGCCGCAGCTGCTGCGCATGCGCATGCAGCGGATGGCGTGGCTGGTGCCGCGCACCGAGTTCGAGCGGATGCCGACGTGGTGCATGTTCGGCGGCATCGTCTTCCAGCGCCTGACGGCCGAGTTCCTGCGGATCTGGGGCGATGCCTGGTGGGACAAGGCACCGAAGGAACTGCTGCACCTGCTGCATTCGGGCGACCGGCGGCCCGATCGCCAGGAGGTCGTCGTGCTGGCGCAGGTGCTCGCCGACGCGGTCAACGTCGGCTACGAGCCGTTCACCAACGACACCGTCGCGTCGCTCGATGGCCACCAGCCGGTCGACATGGCGGACTTCGTCGCGCGGCTCGACGCGGCCAAGGGCGACGTCGTGATCAAGCTGTCGAGCGGCGGCACGATCCTGTTCGACGCGGCGGCGGCGCGCGCGGCGCACGCGCGGATCGCGGCGCGCTACCGCGTGCCGGGCGACCGTTCGCCGGACCTCGTGCGGCGGCCGGCGCGGCGTTCGCGCAAGCCGTAGCGCGCGCCAGCCGCAGCCGCAGCCGCAGCCTCAGGCGAGCGGTGGCGGATCGCGCTCGGCCAGCAGCGCCGCGCGGTCGGCGTCGGCCGTCGCCGCGGGCGCCGCGGTGATCGGCAGTTCGCCCGAGGCGACGGCACGATCCGGCGCCGGTTGCGGCAAGGGCGCGACGGTCGGTGCGTGCAGCGCCGCGGCGCGCAGCCAGAAGCGGGCCATCACGCTGGCGACGTCGAGCGGTTCGCTGACATGGTGTGGCACCGGCAGCGCGGCGACCGGTGCGGCCTCGTCGCTGCGGGCGGTGCGGGCGACGACGGGCCGTCGGCCGAACGCGACGCCGGGGCGCGCGAGGCAGCGCAGTGTGCCGGCGGAGCCGGCGCCGACCGCGACGTGCGCGGCGAACGGCGGTCGGGCGAGCGCGCGGGCCGCGAGCACCAGCGCACGGCGGTTCGCGGCGACGACGCGCGCGGCGCCGGCGGCGACGTGCAGTTGCAGGTCGCGGCCGAGCGGCGGCGGCAGGTGCCGGCCAAAGGCGGCGGCGAAGTCGAAGCTGGCGCGCACCGGCACCAGCGAGCCCAGCCCGATCAGCCACAGCTCCGGCGCTTCGCCGCGGCGCAGCACAAGGCCGAGCCGGCGCAGGTCGTCGCCGAGCTGGGCGAGGCCGACCCGCAGCCCGCGGACGCCTTCGCGCGCCGCCAGCAGCGGCAGGTCGCCCGCGGCGAACAGCGTCACCGGCGCCGGCCCGGTCGGCCGTTGGGCGAGCAGGTCGATCGCGGTTCGGTCGCT
>CAYMRG010000674.1:0-3019 GCA_964392555.1 uncultured candidatus Brocadiaceae bacterium | reverse complement strand
CAGAAGGATTAAACACAGAGAACACAGAGACCACAGAGAAGAGGCAGAAGCAGAAGCAGAAGCAGAAGCAGAGGCAGAAGAGAGAAAGAGGAAGGGCCGGAGGGAGAAGAAGACCGGAAGGGACGGGACTACTCGACCCAGTAGTCCAGCACCTCGAACTGTTGCCCGTTGGGCGCGTCGTAGACGTAGGTGAAGAGGCCGAACGAGTGGCGGTTGGCGGCGAAAATCGCCGTCGACGCCGAATGAGCCGACGACGAGCACGCCGCCCGCGGTCAGTTCGAAGTCGCGCTCGTAGCCGAAGGCGAGTTCGCCGCCTTTGGCTGCTGCGCGAGGAAGTGGCGCTGCAATCGGCAGCCTTCGGCGACGACAGCCTACTACTCCCGCGTTTCCTCGCGTGGCGAGCGGATTCGCCGTTGGCGAGCGGGAGTAGTAGTCGCCCTGGGGAGACTGCAGCGCGCCTGCGGCCCATTCTGGCGGCGCGCAGCGCCGCGCAACCTTTGGTTGCGGCCGCAGGGCGCGCTGAGCAGACCGATCGTCAGTTGCCGATCACGCCATCGCCGCCGTTGCTGAACGCGAGACCGAAGGCGTTGGCCATCGGATCCCAGACGGCCCACTGGTTGTAGAGGTGCTGCCCGATCAGCGGCAGACTGAGCGGCACGTTGTACTGGAACGACGCCTTGCCCTGGGCGTTGACCGTGCGCGTGACCAGCACGTCGGCCGAGGTCAACAGGTCACAGCCCGGCGCGCCGAACAGGCCGAGATCGAACGGCAGCGGTGTGCCGTTCCAGCTGGTGTTCGAGCCACCGTGTTCGAGCAGCGCGATCGTCGCAGCCGTCGCCTGCGACAGCTTCACGCTGAACTGCCCGCCGATCTGCGGGAAGTCGCTGTTGGTCAGCAGCGGCACGGCCGTGTTCGTCACGGCGAAGAACTTCATCATGTAGCCGTAGGAGAACCCGTCCAGCGTGCCGGTCGTCGCGGTGTCCGAGCCGTAGAGCCGCGCGGTCTCGGGGCTGTAACCGCAGTCGAACACGTAGGTCCAGCTGGTCACCGACGCGCCGCGCTGCACGAACTCGACCAGCAGGTTCTGGCCCGGCTGCGGGTTCCAGGCGAACGTCACCGGCCAGTTGATCAACACCTGGAACTCGGTGGGATTCGTCGGCGGCGGGTTGTTCTCGCTCGGGAAGCTGACCAGCGTGCGCGGCAGCACCACGACCGGCGGCCCGACGTCGAAGTTGGCGGCGAAGTTGGTGCCCAGCGTCGTCGGTGTCCGCGTCGTGTAGCCGACCGAGATCTCGAAGTCGACGAGCGCGCCCGGCAGTTGCAGCTGGTTCTGGTTGTCCCACCGCAGCGCGACGCCGCCCATCGTGAACGGTCCCGGAAACTGGCTGGCGGTGAACACCTGCTGGTAACGGGCCGGCTGCGGCGTGAAGCAAATCGCGTTGTTGCTGCTGGCGAACACGCTCGCGTAGGCCTGCGGCGCGACGTGGCCGGCGCCGAGGCCGGTGCCGGTGCCCGGACAGCCGCTGCCGAAGGGGTCGTAGGTGGCCGTCTGGGCGGCCAGGAGCGCGGTCAGGGCAGGCACCGCGAGGGTGGAGAGGAATCTGGTCATGGGTTGAGGAACCGGGGATGGTAGGCGCCACGCCCGATCCGGCCAATCCGCCCAAGATCCACGGTCTCCCCTCGCGCCCTTGCCGCTCGCCCGGGACCGATCTGCACATACTCGGACGGCACTTCCGCAGTGGGCACCTCCCGCTCCCGCCACCCACCCGCCCTCGCATGCTGAACTCCGTTCACATCGGCCCGAACGACCTCACGATCACCATCGGCGGCATCGTGTTCGCCATTCTGTGCGCCTCGATCGCCCAGGGGCGCGGGCGGAACCCGGTCCTCTGGGGCGTGATCGGCCTGTTCACCACCGTGATCGGTCTGATCATCCTGCTGGTCCTGTCCCCGGTCGATCCGGCGACCGGCACCACGGGCTCCGCGTTCAAGCGGTCTCGGCGCCGGCAGCAGGCCGCGATGACGGAACCGGCCGCGGCGACGATGCCACTGCCGCCCGCGGCGCCCCCTCGGCCGTCACCACCGCCGCCGCCGCCGCCGCCGATCGCGACGACCGGGGCCACCGCCTGGCACTACGCGGTCGAACGCACCGTGCACGGCCCGGTCGCCGAACCCGAACTCCGCCACCTGCTGCGCACGCGCGCCCTCGATGCCCAGACGCTGGTCTGGAGCGAAGGCATGGCCGAGTGGCAGCGCGCGGGCAACGTCGCGACGCTGCGGGCGGACCTCGGCTGATCGCCCGACTACGGCCGGCGGTATCCTGGCCGCATGAGCAGCGCGACGTTCGCCTTCCTCGTCGACACGTACGCCACCGAGATCGAGAAGACGCTCGCCGTCTGGAGCATGGCGAACGACGGCGACCTGCGGCGCCGCCCGCGCGACGGCGACCGACGCGGCCGCAACCTGCTCGAGCACATGGTCCACCAGTGCATGAGCGAGAACGGCTGGTTCGAGGGCATGTTCGGCATCAAGGTCACCGGACCGGTCGTGCCGGCCGAGGAAACGCGGCTCGCGTTCCTGCACACGTACGCCGCGGCCGCGGCCGAACGGCTGGCCGCACTGCGAACGCGCGACGACGCGTTCTGGAGCGAGGCGGTGCCGTTCTTCGGCGAGCCGCGGTCGCGCGCCTGGATCCTGGTCCGCCGCATCGCCCACACCGCGCACCATCGCGGCCAGCAGACGATCCTGCTGCGCCAGGCGGGCCGCGCGCTGCACAGCACCTACGGGCCGACCGCGGACACCGGTGGGCTCGGCCGCGACCAGGCGCCGGTCGTCTCCGCCTACCCGGACGTCGCGACCCTGCTGCGCGAGGAGCCGACGACACGCCAGAAGCGACCCTTGCCGCCGGTGCCGGCGCGCGCGGTTACCGAACGGCCCGACGCCTAGCCGAGTGCGTCGATTTCGCCAGCAAGGAGGGCGACCCGAAGCGCGCGGAGGCGGGGCCTTCGCCCCGCCGAGC
>CAYMRG010000673.1:0-3030 GCA_964392555.1 uncultured candidatus Brocadiaceae bacterium | reverse complement strand
CCCAGACCACGTTCGGCATCTCGCGCGACGACGCCGAGACCGGCTTCCTGATGGAGTACCTGCAGAAGGGCATCCTGCCGGACAATCCGTTCGCGACGCTCGACCGCGACGGTGTCGGCCAGCTGATGCGCACCGCGATCGAGCGCGGTCGTTCGGCGCGCGAGGGCCTCGAGACCGGCATCTGCGGCGAGCACGGCGGCGATCCGCGGTCGATCGCGTTCTGCCACGAGCTGGGACTCGACTACGTGTCGTGCTCGCCGTACCGCGTGCCGATCGCGCGGCTGGCCGCCGCGCATGCCGCGCTGCAGGAGCCGGTGAAGGTCCTGCCGCGGCCGGCGAAGCGGCGGGCGAAATGACCGATCGGGCGGGCTAACCTGGTGCGGCGATGCGCTTCCCACCCCGCCGCCCGCTCGGCCGCACCGGCTTCGTCGCCACCCGCGTCGGCATCGGCGACCTCGCCGACCGCGCCGTGCCGCTCGAGCGCTGCGTCGCGACGTTGCGCCGTGCGCTCGACGCCGGCTGCAACGTCGTCGACACCGCGCCCAACTACGAGGACGGCTACAGCGAACGGATCGTCGGCGAGGCGCTGCGCGGCCGCGACCGCGCGGCGGTGTTCGTCGTCGACAAGATCGACGACCTCGCCGCCGACGTCGCGCCACAGATCGACGGCAGCCTTCTGCGGCTCGGCCTGCCGTTCGTCGACCTGTTCGTCTTCCACGCCTGCTCGTCACACGCCGACCTCGACCGCCTGCTGCAGCCCGGTGGCGGCTTCGCCCAGCTCGGCGACGAGATCGCGCGCGGTCGCGCCCGCGGCCGCGGCCTCAGCTCGCACCATCCCGACGTGCTGCTGCGCGCGCTGCAGGCCGGCGTCTGCGACGTCGTGCTGTTCCCGCTCGGGCCGTTCGTCGACCGGCGCTACGAGACCGAGGTGCTGCCGGCCGCGCGCGCGGCTGGCGTCGGCACGATCTGCTTCAAGACGTTCGGCGCCGGCAAGCTGCTCGGCGACACCGAAGGCTACCAGCGACCGCTCGCAGCGCGCCCGCGCGGCAAGCGCAGCTCCGGCGGCGCGGACGGCGACGACGCGCCGCAGCTGCCGCGGCTGTCGGTGCAGGAATGCGTCGACTACACGATGACGCTCGACCCCGACGTCGCGCTGCTCGGGCTGAGCTTCGCCAACGAACAGGACGCGGCGTGGGCCGCAGCCGAGGCGCACCAGCCGCTCGGCGGCAGCGAACTCGCCGCCATTCGCGAACGTGCCGCGATGGCGATCGCCGGCAAGGGCGACGTGTGGTGGAACCCGCGTCCCTGAATCCCGCGATGCAGATCTACGACGCCCTCGGCACCGACTACCGCCGCCACCGCCGGCCCGATCCGCGCCTGCAGGCGGCGATCGACGCGGCGCTCGCCGGCGCACGCACCGTCGTCAACGTCGGCGCGGGCGCCGGTTCCTACGAACCCGTCGACCGCCGCGTGGTCGCCGTCGAACCGAGCGAGCGCATGGCGCGGCAACGCCCGGCGGGCAGCGCCCCGGTGGCGCTTGCAGTCGCCGAGGCGCTGCCGTTCGCCGACGGCGTGTTCGACGCGGCGATGGCCGTGCTGACCCTGCACCACTGGCGCGACTGGCGCGCCGGCGTCGGCGAACTGCGTCGCGTCGCGCGCCGCACCGCCATCCTGACCTGGGATCCGGCGCATGCGGGTTTCTGGCTCGTCGCCGACTACTTCCCCGACCTGCTGGCGCACGACCGGCGCATCTTCCCGCCCATCACGGCCCTGCAGGACGCGCTCGGCGGGGGCACCGCGCGCGTGGTGCCGGTCCCCCACGACTGCACCGACGGCTTCCTCGGCGCCTATTGGCGCCGTCCGGAACGCTACCTCGACGCCGGCGCGCGCGGCGCGATCTCGTCGTTCGCGCGGGTGCAGCAGGTCCGCGAACGGCTCGAGCGGCTGGCCACGGACCTGGCCGACGGCACCTGGCAGCGGCGCCATGGCGCCCTGGGCGCGCGCGACGAACTCGACCTCGGCTACCGCCTGGTCGTCGCGGACGCGGCCGACTGCCCTTGAACAGGCAAGCCATCGGGCCGGATCATGCCGGCCGTCACCCGAGGCAAGGACTCACGGCGCAAGGCCTCCCAACTGCCGGCTCACTGCCCCCTCTCACGCGCTCCCCTCCAGGAACTCAGCCACGCGGAGCAAGCGCTCCTTGGCAAGCGGTTCCTCCCATTCGACGGGTGACCCAAACGCACCTGCTGCCGTCCTCATCATGAGCCCGCGATCCCATCCAAGGTGAGAGCTGAGTTGGAAGCAGCTACGAACCATGCCCGGGCGTCGTTCCACAAACTCCCGCAACCACCTCGCCGCGGCAGCGGCATTCGCAGGCTGCTCGACCCGGGGCATCGGCGGCAAGCCCCCTGACACCGATCCGGGAATCTCGTGAGCCACACCGTGTGGTGGCACGATGGGCTGCAGCATCCGCACCAAGGAGAGGGAGATCTTGCGAGCCTCGGGGTCGATCTTGAGGACGCGCACATGGACGGCCTGGCCGATGCCGAGGACTTCACCTGGATGCGTGCAGGACAGCCCGGTGAGTTCCGAGACGTGCAGCAGTGCCTCGAGACCCGGCTGCAGCTCGACGAAGGCGCCGAAGTTGGTGATCTTCGTGACCGTGCCCGGGACGCTGTCGCCCATGTGGTAGCGGGCCGGGATGTCGCCGTTCCAAGGATCGGCCTGCAGCTGCTTGAGACCGAGCGCGATGCGCCGCTTCGCCTGGTCGACCGAGAGCACCAGGCAGGCGATCTCCACGCCCTTCGCCACGACCTCGGACGGGTCCGTGATCTTGCGCGTCCAACTCATGTCGGTGACATGCAGCAGGCCATCGATACCTTCCTCGAGCTCGATGAACGCGCCATAGTTGGTCAGGTTGCGCACCTTGCCGCGGATGACGGTGCCCGGCGGGTAACGCTGGGCGACATGGTCCCATGGGTTGACCGCGGCCTGCTTCATGCTGAGCGAGATCATCTGCTTCTCGGTGTC